>JABDOU010000308.1 GCA_013043085.1 Acidimicrobiia bacterium | reverse complement strand
GCCTGGCACGAGTCAAACAGGACCGGGACAACGACTCCGTACGCGCTGCGTTGAAGGCCCTGGCGGCAGCAGCCGACGACCCGACAGTCAACACGATGCCGACGATGATCGACGCCGCAAAAGCAATGGCCACCGAGGGTGAAATCATTGCGACACTCGAAGGGGTGTTCGGCACCTACGTCGAGTCGCCTGTTCTGTGAGCGACGATCGCTATCGGGTCGTTCTCGCCAAGATCGGCTTCGACGGCCACGATCGGGGCCTCCGTGTAGTAGCCCGTATGTTGCGTGACGCCGGCATCGAGGTGATCTATCTCGGGCTCCGCCAAACCGCTGCCAACGTTGTGGCCGTAGCCGTGCAGGAAGATGCAGACGCGATCGGCCTCTCCATGCACAACGCAGGCCATATGACACTCGCGCCCCGGGTGGTAAAAGCCGTACGTGAAGCCGGTCTCGACATCCCCGTGATCGTCGGGGGCATTATCCCTGACCAGGACATCGAACCACTCGAAAAGGCCGGCGTGGCGGCGATCCTCGGGCCTGGAGCTTCGGCTTCACAGGTCGTCGCGGCGATCAAGGGCCGATCGCAGGACGGAACCGACTAGATCGCTACGACTTCCGTTGCACCGGGCACCCGGTCGAAAATGATTCGCTCAATGCCCTGCTTCAGCGTCATGGTCGACATCGGACATCCACCACACGCACCGACGAGCTGCAAATTCACAGTGCCACCCTTGACTCCAAGAAGGATCAAGTCCCCACCGTCGGCCTGGAGGGCCGGTCGGATGTACTCGAGTGTTTCGTCGAGCGCCACCATGTCCACGTCATCGACTGCGCCATTAACTGAGTCATCGACAGTCTCGCCGCCGATCGATTCGGCGGAGCCGGCATCTGCATCGGCGTTTTCCAACGAATCTTCCACCGAATCGTCCGCAGGGGCAGCAGTCGCGCTTGTCTCATCATCGGTCACGGGTACCACGTTGGGATTGTGAGTAACGCTATAGGCGATGTCGGTATCTGCTTCGTCGGTCGCGATCGGTTCATTCATAGGTGGTAAGGATACTGGCAGACACGCTCTAGGAAAGGGTCGATCCCTGCGAGGGCTTCCGTTCGATGTCGGCGCCGAGCGATTCCAGCTTCTCTACGAATCGCTGATACCCCCGATCGATATGGTGCACGTCGGTTATCGCCGATGTGCCCTCGGCGCGAAGTGCTGCCAAAGCGAGAGCTGCACCGGCGCGAATATCTGGCGCCTGTACAGGACAACCACTAAGCCGGTCGACGCCGCGGACGACCGCATGCTGCCAATCTGTCGAAATATCGGCCCCCATCCTGGTCAACTCACCGATGTAGCGAAACCGCGCCTCGTACACATTTTCGGTGAGAACCGACGTACCGTCGGCGATGCTGAGGTAGGCGACCATCTGAGGATGCATATCCGTATGAAACCCGGGAAACGGGAGGGTGGCGATGTTCACAGCTCTCGGCCGCTCGGGGCCGATCACTTCAAACCAATCATCGCCCCGGACAACCTCGCATCCCGATTCCTCGAGTTTCGCAAGCTCCATGCGCGAATGTTCGGGAACGCAGTCGTTGATGCGCACCTGTCCTGAGGAGATAGCCGCGGCTATCGCATACGTACCCGCTTCCAGACGATCCGGCACCACACTGTGGTCAGCGGGGCTCAAATCCGCTACCCCTTCGATAGTGATCGAGCTCGTACCGGCCCCGGTGATCTTG
The DNA here is from genome assembly GCA_013043085.1 of Acidimicrobiia bacterium. GTDB lineage: Bacteria > Actinomycetota > Acidimicrobiia > Spongiisociales > SHLN01 > JABDOU01. Next base: position 400 of record JABDOU010000308.1, on the reverse strand, counting down.
GCTCCCATCTCGTTCAGGAGGATGGCGAGATCGACCATCTCAGGCTCCCGGGCGGCGTTCTCGATGGTCGTCACTCCCCGTGCCCGTACGGCAGCCAGGAGGATGTTCTCTGTTGCTCCAACACTCGGAAAATCAAAAACTATGTCAGCACCCCGCAGTCCGTCTGGAGCAACACCCTGGAGGATGCCGTGGCTGAGTTCGAACTCCGCGCCCATCTGTTTCAAACCGTCGAGATGCATGGTGATCGGCCTTGCGCCGATTTCGTCACCTCCGGGGAGCGCTACCCGCACCCGACCACACCGCGCCAGCAGCGGTCCCATAACAAGTATCGAGGCGCGCATCTTGCGAACCAGATCAAGCGGAGCTTCCGGGTTGAGGTCATCAGGTATGGAGATGGTCA
>JABDOU010000265.1 GCA_013043085.1 Acidimicrobiia bacterium | reverse complement strand
GAATTCGGAGCTGAGAATGCTCAGACCGCCCAGCGTCACCAGAACACCGGGTACCGGGGACACGAGCATCACGACTCCGGCCGCGGTAACGGCCGCCCCGGCGGTGCCAACCACAACCTTGCGAAGCATGTCCGACTCGGTCTGAATCGTGTCTTCTTCGTCAGCCACGGGCGGCGAGGGACCTTCCGGAATCGGATCATCTTCCATGACGAAACTCTACGCGGTTTTTGTGAATATCGAACCTGTCCGTCGTCAGCCAGCGCGATGCAATAGTGTGTGCCCATGGATCTATATGCACGCGTCAACATCATGGACGGGCGCTCCGTCCGACTCCCCCATGGCAACGTCGCCGACGCCATCGTGTTGGACTCTGACCCCCTGGCCAGAGCCCAATCCTGGGTTGAGGCGGGTGCCGATCGAATACATCTCGTCGATCTGGACGCGGCGGCGTTTCGTGAATACGGAAACCGTCCACTGATCGACGACATCATCAACGCCCTGGATGTGCCGGTCCAGGTGGCTGGTGGTATCCGTTCTCCGCTCGAGGCACAACGCAACATCGACGCAGGTGCCTGGCGGATCGTGATGGGAACTGCCGCCATCGAGGATCAGAACATGGTTAGGGACCTCTGTAGAGATCACCCTGGAAAGATTGTGGTCTCGATCGACGTTCGGCCCGACGGAGAAATCGCCACCCGGGGTTGGACCATGAACTCGGGGCGATATCTCGAAGAAGTACTCATCGAGATGTCGTCGGCCGGAGCTGCCGCGATCGTGCTTGCCGAAGCCGGGCGCGATGCGCTCGAGGACGGTCCGGATTTGCGTCTCCATCTCGAGGCCCTCGTGGCGGTCGACGTACCTGTCATTGCCGGTGGTGGCGTCCGTAACCTCGACGACCTGCGCGATCTGGTCCGCCTGCAGGCCATGGGGCGAGGACTCGATGGCATCATCGTCGGGCGCGAGGTGACCAGCGGCCGGTTCACGGTCGAAGAGGCCAAAAAGGTTCTCATAGAAATACCGGCAGATCAACTCACGCAAGAAATCATAGAGACGCCAAAAGTCCCGAGGTCGCTGGCCAAATCGGAGGCTGCGTTCAAGAAGGTTGCCGAAGAACTCGAACGTGCGGCCGCAGCCGCACGTGAGGCTGTCAAGCGTATCAAGTCTTCAGATGTGGATGCCGCCATGAGCCGGGGGCTCGCGATTTCGGGGCATTTACAGAAGGCGGATGAGGTTTTGTCGAAGATCGCAAAACGTCACGCCTTTCGGGACGATCAGGACGACTGAGGACTCGTCGTTCCCGCGTTCACCAGCGATTCGAGTCGCTGGAGTTGCTCGGCGGTTCCGATGGCAACCAGGGTATCGCCGTCTTTGAGGATGGCATCACCCTCCGGATTTACATTGACAGACCCGTCCCGCCTGCGGACAGCCAGTATCAGCGCACCCGTGCTGTGACGAATCGTCGATTCGGCCAGAGTCTGATTTCGAATACTCGAGCCGGGCCTGATTGCGATCTCTCTGATCTTGAAGTCAACCAGATCGCCGTGCACTGCGATGTCGATGAACTCACTGAGTTCGGGGTCGACCGCCATCGCCGCAAGTCGCTCTGCCCCTACGGCGACGGGCGACACAACGCGATCCGCTCCGGCCAGATACAACTTCCTCTCCGACTGTTGATCGCTTGCTCGAGCGATGATTCGGATGTCCTGACGCCTGGCCCGTGCGGAGAGCACGATCGCGAGATTGTCATTGTCCTCCACCGCTGCGATCAACACTGCGGCGCTCTCTATACCGGCCCGATCGAGCATCTCGTCATGGGTGGCATCTCCTTCCAACACGGTCCATGGAGTTCCACCGATCATTTCACTCAGCCCCGAATCCTGCTCAATGACCACGACGTTTGAGCCACCGTCGGTCAGCCGACTGGCTACCGCGCGGCCGACCCGCCCGTATCCGCACACGATCACATGATTCTGCATCCTCCGTATTCTCCTTCGTTCGAATCGTGATTGGGCGCGTCCGGCGATGATCTCTTCGAGCAAGAACTCAAGGCCTACCGTGGCTGTATAAAACACGGTTCCTACTCCGACGACGACCAGCACAATCGTTGCGACCTGGCCTGCAGTAGAGAAGCCGCCCGCCGGCTCGGCGAAACCGACTGTCGAGATCGTAATGATCGACAGATAGAGGGCGTCTAGCAACGACAGCTTCTCAATCATGGCGTACGCGACCGTGCCGCCTGCGGCCGTCACAACCAACAACCACATACCGAGAAACAGTCTTCTGCGTCGAGTCATGGCCCAATCGTATGCGGGTGGGCCGGGCTTTCAGATCAACGAGATCAGCAACAGCTCCGTCGGAGTCCGTTCGAGCCGGGACCAATGACCCTGGCTCGGCGACCGGACGCTCCATACATTCGGAGGATGACGAGAGCACCCGTTCGCCGATTCCTGCCATGACCTACGCAACTGTTGATGGAAATGAGGCGGCGGCACGTGTTGCCCATGCACTCTCGGAAGTCATCGCGATCTATCCGATCACGCCGGCATCTCCGATGGGTGAATTGGCAGATGCTTGGTCGATGGCCGGTCGACAAAACGTATGGGGCGACATTCCCGATGTCATTGAGATGCAAAGCGAAGCGGGCGCCGCCGGGAGTCTGCACGGTGCCCTCCAGGCAGGTGCCTTGACAACGACCTTCACGGCATCGCAAGGATTGCTGTTGATGATCCCCAATCTCTACAAGATCGCTGGTGAGCTCACAGCGGCAGTGGTACACGTCGCAGCCCGGACGGTGGCCACCCATGCGTTGAGCATCTTCGGAGATCACAGCGACGTGATGGCGGTGCGCCAGACAGGAATGGCGATGCTCGCATCCGGATCTGTGCAAGAGGCGCACGACCTGGCACTGGTCGCGCACGCAGCAACGCTCCGAGCCAGAGTCCCGTTTATCCACTTTTTTGACGGGTTTCGAACGAGCCATGAGGTCGCGAAGGTCTCACTGCTCGACACCGGGACCATGACCTCGATGATCGACGATGCTCTCGTTGACGAGCATCGAAAGCGAGGACTCAATCCAAACGCCCCGGTTTTGCGCGGAACTGCCCAGAATCCCGATGTGTTCTTCCAGGCGCGAGAGGCGTCCAACCCGTACCACGATGCGGTCCCCGATCTCGTGCAACACGAAATGGACGCGCTGGCGTCTCTGACCGGTCGATCGTACAGGTTGTTCGACTATGTCGGCCATCCCGAGGCCGACCGGATCGTCGTTCTCATGGGATCGGGATCAGGGCCGGTCCGGGAGGTGGTTGAGGCCGGAGCAGCTCGTGGAGAGCGCATCGGAGCGATCATCGTTCGGCTCTATCGTCCATTTTCCGCTACCGCATTGGCCGATGCCTTGCCCACATCCGCAACTTCTATCGCGGTCTTGGACCGCACCAAGGAGCCAGGTGCGGTCGGCGAGCCGCTTTATCAGGATGTGCTGACAGCTCTCGTCGAGTCGGGCACACGACCCCTCCCACGGGTCATCGGCGGTCGCTACGGACTGTCATCCAAAGAGTTCACACCTGCCATGGTTTTGTCCGTGTTCGATGAACTTCAAAAGGACACGCCCCTCCCCCACTTCACGGTCGGCATCGTCGATGACATTTCCCATCTGAGCCTGCAAACCGATAACCAATCCTGGTCCGAACCGCAGGTCGTATCGCGAGCAGTGTTCTACGGACTCGGTGCCGACGGCACGGTCGGTGCCAACAAGAACTCCGTAAAGATCATCGGCGAAGAAACGGATCTCTTCGCCCAGGGATATTTCGTCTACGACTCCAAGAAATCCGGCTCCCGCACCGTATCGCATCTGAGATTCGGTCCTGATCCCATCTATTCGAGTTACCTCATCGAAGAAGCCGATTTCGTAGCCTGTCACAATTTCGGATTCCTCGAACGGTTCCAGATGCTCGACATCGCCGCTCCCGGTGCGACGTTTCTCCTCAACAGCCCGTATCCGGCCGACGAGGTCTGGCGACATCTGCCGAGCGATGTCCAAAGCCAGTTGATCGATAAGCAGCTCGAGATGTGGGTGATCGACGCCAATCGCATAGCGCGAGAAGCCGGTTTGGGCGGACGAATCAACACAGTGCTCCAGACATGCTTTTTTGGCTTGGCCAACATCATCGAGCCAGATCAGGCCATCGCCGCCATCAAGACTTCGATTCAAAAAACCTACGGCAAGCGTGGGAGGGCGATAGTCGATCGGAATTGGGCAGTGGTCGACGCTTCTCTCGACGGATTAGAGCGTGTGGCGCTTCCGACCGAGGTCATGGGGGGACGGACTATGCGTCCGGTCGTCCCACCGGAAGCCGCGGTCGAGCGCGTAACCGCCGCGATCATGGCAGGTACCGGAGATCTGCTACCTGTCAGCGCCTTGCCCGTGGACGGGACATTTGAGACCGGGTCGGCGCAATGGGAAAAGCGCACGATTGCAGCTGAGATCCCTGTCTGGGATCCGGAAATCTGCATCGACTGTGCCCGGTGCGCCCTGGTTTGCCCACACGCAGCGATCCGGATCAAAGTCGTGGAGAACGAAGAGGTCCTGAACGGCGCTCCGGGTTCATTCAAGAGCAAAATATGGGAAAAGAGCGAAGCAGAACGTCTGATCGTGCAGGTTGCTCCCGATGACTGCACCGGGTGTGGTGTATGTGTGAGCATCTGTCCGGCCAAGAGCAAGGAAGTCGCAAAGCACAAGGCGATAGATATGGAACCCATCACGCTCCATCTCGATGACGAGCGCGACAACTTCGACTTCTTCCTCTCGCTGCCGGAATACGATCGAACCAGGATTCGCCTCGATTCGGTCAAAGGTTCCCAGCTGGCACAACCGTTGTTTGAGTTCTCAGGGGCGTGCGCCGGTTGCGGCGAAACTCCTTACCTCAAGCTCATGAGCCAACTCTTTGGTGATCGGATAGTCGTTGCCAACGCCACGGGCTGCTCGTCCATCTACGGTGGGAACCTTCCGACCACGCCTTGGAGCAAGGACGCAGGCGGGCGAGGCCCTGCCTGGTCCAACTCCCTCTTCGAAGACAACGCCGAGTTCGGTCTCGGGATGCGTTTGGCGTTCGATCATCATGCCCGGAGTGCCAGGCACCTTCTCGAGGAGATGGAAGCCGATATCGGCCAATTGGCAACCGACGTTTTGGCCGCCGATCAGAGCAACGAGGCCGGAATCAACCAGCAGCGCGACCGTGTGGAAGAACTCAGACGCCAGCTTTCTCATATCGGAACCATCGAAGCCAAAAGGCTCGGAGAACTTGCCGAGTATCTCGTGACAACCGGGGTTTGGATCGTCGGCGGTGATGGCTGGGCCTACGACATTGGATTTGGCGGCCTTGATCACGTCCTGGCGTCTGGTAGGAATGTCAACATCCTCGTTCTCGACACCGAGGTCTACTCCAACACAGGTGGGCAGACGTCGAAAGCTACGCCGCGAGCCGCCACAGCCAAGTTCTCAGCCGGAGGAAAGACGACCGCCAAGAAGGACCTTGGGATGATTGCCATGGGTTATGGCGGTGTCTACGTGGCCCAGATTGCGATGGGGGCAAACATGACACAAACCATCAAGGCATTTGTGGAGGCCGAAGCCCACCCCGGTCCGTCGCTGATCATTGCCTACAGCCCTTGCATCGCTCACGGCTACGACCTGGGCGAGATGGCGGCGCACCAGAAGATGGCAGCCGAGAGTGGCTATTGGCCCCTGTACCGCTTCGATCCTGGACGCGAGGACAAAGGCGATCACGCCCTGCACCTCGATAGCCGCAAGCCCAGGATTCCATTCAAGGAGTTTGCGAGCACGGAGGCTCGATTCGCCATGCTTGCTCGATCGCAGCCTGAGGTGGCAGCACGGCTGTTTGAAGAGGCACAACGCGACATTGTCGACCGTTGGCATCTCTATGAACAAATGGTCTTGGTGGAACGCACAGCTCGATTCGGAGATCTGGAGGAGTGATGAAAACTGACATGACTACCACGTACCTCGGGCTGGCGCTGAGCCACCCGGTAGTGGCATCGGCCGGTCCGCTGACCGGGCGGCTGGATACGCTGCTCGAGCTGGAAGCGGCTGGAGCTGCGGCGGTTGTGCTGCCATCCTTGTTCGAGGAACAGATCGAACACGAAGCACTGAACGTGGATCTCGGGCTCGAGTACGGAGCGGGTTACCAGCCAGAGGCTGCATCCGGTTACTTCCCCGAGCTCGACGATTACAAGACGGGACCGGACGAGTACCTGAATCTGCTCGAACGGGCGAGCAACGCACTGTCGATCCCCGTCATCGGAAGCCTGAATGGCGTCAGCAGCGGAGGATGGACATCATACGCACGGCAGATACAGGATGCGGGTGCCGCGGCCCTCGAACTCAACATCTATCTGGTCGCCAGCGACATCACGCTGCCCGGTACTGCAGTTGAAGACCAGTACCTGCATCTCGTGAGCGAGGTAAAGAACATTGTGACGATTCCTCTGTCCGTCAAGATCGGTCCCTACTTCAGTTCCCCCGGGCACATGGCGCATCGCCTCGTCGACGCCGGAGCCGACGGGTTGGTGCTGTTCAACCGTTTCTACCAACCGGACATCGATCTCGAAGACCTCACGGTTTCACCGAATCTCATCTTGAGTACCTCGATCGAATCCCGGTTGGCTCTTCGTTGGATCGGGATCCTCCGATCAACGATGAAAGCCTCGCTCGCCGCCACGACCGGCATCCACACGGGCGACGATGCCGTCAAGATGATTCTCGCCGGAGCTGACGTGACGATGATGACTTCGGCCCTTCTCAAGCATGGCCCCTATCACATCGCCGAGGTCGTGGCCGAGATGACCCAGTGGTTCACGGAACGTCAGTACAACTCTGTAAAGCAAGCCCGCGGGAGTGTCAGCTACACGACGGCTGCCGACCCAACAGGATATGAGCGTGCCAATTACATGAAGACGTTGAAGTCCTATTCGCCGAATGCGATCAGCCGCTTTTGGCTCACCGATCCGGCAGACGAAACAGGAATAGTCAACCGAACGTCGTCGTGACCAGCTCGCATCCAGGGCCTTCTCATGGATGAGCCTCGTCCGTCCCACCCACGCCTAACTCCACGTTTATACGGGCTTGACCTTCTTCAACGTCGCCGAGAGGTGGAGTTGGTGCGGCTGGCCAACTGCTCCCATGAACAGCTGATATCTCATCGAGTCCCCCTCGACCATGAGCAAGCGTCGGACGCTCACGACCTCTTTCGCCGTGGGCGTCGTCACTACCGACGTAGCCGTCAGATCGATGGTCGACCCGCTCACTTCTCCGACGTGAAGTTCTGATATCCCACTCGGCTGCGCGATCAGAAGCTCCACGGCTGACACCCCGGAAGGTCGGAAATACCCCGCTTCGGAATGCAGCGGTTCGCCGGAATCCGACCTCCTGGTTTTCTGACCATACGCTATAAACGGTTTGCCGACGTGGGTGTACGTGGCAGTCTCATCGTAAGAAAAGTCGTCGATTGTGGGATAGATGCCCGACCCGGTGCCAACCCAGGTTCCGAGCAAGAACGATATCGCATGCAGATCCGGATGGATGCTCGGATTCATGGCAAAACGTTCATTGCAACTGGATCGCTACGTTCCGGCGGCGGCGATTCCGCGCTCCACGGCCGAAATGAGTTCAGGGCGCAAATCGGCGGCTGCGACGATCCGATCGACCGATCCGACGTCCCGAGCTCTCTCGATGGTGTGTATCGCATCGAACTCGTCTGCCACCTCACCCAACTTCTCGGCGTACACGGCTTGACGGACTTCTGCCAGTTCGGCGCGAATTCCAGTCACATCGCTGCTTCCCGAAAGCTCGCTGATCCGCGCTTCCAGCCGTTGCACGAGCGGATCGTGATTGACGCGATTCTTCACTTCGCGAGCGAATACCACAGCGGCGGCCGGTGCTCCGCCCAGTACCGAGGCGTGCGAGCCCTCAACGGCCAGCACCTGCATGTTGTCGTGAAGGGCACCGGAAAAGACCACGAACGCTCCCCCGTGGTACCGGGATACCACACAAAACACGATCGGCCCGTCGAAGTTGACGATCGCCCGCCCAATCTCGGCCCCGTATTCGAGCTGCAGCTTCGCGAGGGACTCGGGTGAACCATCGAAGCCCGAGAGGTTCGCAAGCACGACGAGGGGACGGCTTCCGCTGGCGGCGTTGATCCCGCGAGCAACCTTTTTGGACGAGAGCGGAAAGAGCGTTCCCGCCGACCACGTATCCGGTCCATCAGCAGGCAAGATACCGTGGCGTGGCAACGGCCTCGATTCAACACCAATCAGAGATACCGGCCGTCCACCAAGGAACGCGTCCCAAACCACAGCGGTGTCGGCGTCCCGCATCGATTCCCATCGCTCGAGTGGATCTCGATCCTGGTCGGCCACAGCTCTCATGAGCGTTCGAATGTCGAACGGCTTCTTACGATCGGGATTGGTTTCGGCCGAAAAGATATCACCAACCGTTGTGAAGTCGACTCCTTCGATCTCGTGTGGATAGGCGCGAATATCGCGATCGATTGGATCGATCGAAGTGGCCTTTCGGGGAAAGCGCTCGCCCGGAGCCACGTAGCTGTGCTCGTAGTATCGAAAGAGAACCCAGCAGGCCTCAGCGAGGTCGGATGCCCAGTATTGGGCCTGACCATTGGGTCCCATGATGCGGTCGTAGCCACCGATGCCAAAGTTGTCTTCCGCCGATACACCCCCGCTGACGTCGAGAGCTTGCTTTCCCGTGAGCACCATTGCACTATCCGGTGTCATCACCAGGATGCCTTTGGTGTGGTCGAGCATGGTCGCCTCGGCGTTCCAATATGGCTGTGCTCCCACGTTGATACCCGCGACCAGGATGTGGATTTCTCCACCCGCCTGTGTGAATCGAATGATTCGCCGAAGCACGCGAGCAATCCAGTCCATGTTCTCGGTTCCGCTATCCATCGAGATCCTGGCCCCCGAAGACACCGAGAACCACTCCACCGGAACTCCTCGATCCTCCGCAAGTTCGAGCGCTCCGACAATCATCCGGCATTCGGCTTCGGCAATCGAGCCAAGCGATTTGGTGGGATCGCCCAGAACGGCCACTCGGGTCATGCCCTCCGGGTATCGGTCCGTCACGGTCGTTACCAGCCCTGCAACCACGCCGGAGCGATTTCCCCCTTCCTCGCGCTCGACATGAACGAAACGACCTTCCTCGTCCAGGTCGTATTCGACGAATGAGCCCTTCTCTCCGGTCAACATCGGGATGATCTCATAGGGGTAAATGGCTCCCCGACGCCGTGAGGAAAGGACACGCTGGGTGTATGGATCGACCGGCTCAATCGGATTCGTTGAAGGCTCGGACATGTCAAGGGATAGCCCTACGCCTTCTTGAACATACAACCGAAGCTCGAGCTCGATCGGTTCACTCCCTTCGGGGTTTGGCGTCTTGAAATTGACGACCACCTGATCGAGTCCGATTCCGTCGGTTATGGGCGCCAGCCGTCGCGCCACCCCTGCCATGTCGTCGAATGGGATGTCCGACACCGGAGAAACGTTGAGAAGCACCCGGTTGAGTTCGAGTCTGCGATTCTGGGGGCGATCAGCCTGAGCTCGCCGAATTCCGTCGAGACAGGCCGCAAGAACGTGTTCCAGCTCGGGCAATCCCGTGATCCGTCCCTGTTCGTCTGAAACCGGCGTGATATCTCTCACCTCGGCGACTGCGATCAGCCTTTGATCTCGCGGGTTGTCGAAGGCAGTGCAATGGAAGAGGTATGTATCGTCTGGAGAAGGCAATCGTCGCATCTCGAACTTCTCCAGGCGCCAGAGCTGAAGCCTCCGAGCGATCATGGGCTGAAGCCCGCGGAAAACCGCTTCTTCGAAGAAGCCGTCGCGACCGTTTCGAATCGTGAAATTCTCAACGGCTCCGTGCGGATCGCAGGTCGTGACAGCTATCCGCCGGGTGTGATCGGGAAAATCAGATTGAAGCACCAGCCGGGTCAGGTCGTCCGCCATTTGGTCGCTGTCGTGAATCGGCTCATCGAGCCTGAGATAGATGTCGCAGAGGACCGGGCGCTCCAAACGGGTCGCAACGAGCTTCGACAGGGACGCGAGCGCTTCGGCGACATCGGGGCCGTTGGCGCGAAGTGCAATGACCCGGCGCGGCTGGCCTGAGCGGGAGTAATCCGCCACTGCGATTGGGAACTTCCCGACCGATTCGAGCGTGACATCGCCAAGGTCGCGCGCCCTGTAGTACCGGCGCGTCATGACTTCGAGAAACGGGTCTGTGGCGCCGGAGCCCGGTTCATCGGCCAGAAGTTCGACGATCGCCCGTGGGCACTGCACCAATTCGTCTACCCGGCGGGGATAGTCCAGACCTTCCGGATCACTGCGCAACTCTGATAGCAGTCGCCGCATGTCTTCGATGACCTTCTCCGCAGATGCACGGATCACAGGCTCGTCAAACGTGCGAAAACGCAGGCTTCGTGCCAGATCGCCGATGATGGGGAACCGCACCTGTGTGGTTGTGATGAGATCTCCCAGTGCCCACCGCAGTCGATCCTGCATGGCCGTGCTGACATCGTGGAGCTCGACGGGCTCACTGTTGAGGATTGCTCTGATCATCGGCACGGTGTCCCGGGATCGTTGTTGAGCCCGGAAGATGCCAAAGACGGCTTGTTCGAGGTCCGGACCCTGCTCGAGATCGTTCTTGCCAAAGTGGCTGAGTGCTCGTAAGAGTTTGAGACGGAAGGACTCTGGAAGTCCCTCGGCATCGACGTCCAACGAACGCAGATACCTGTGGAAATACTCCTGTTCACTGTGCTCAACCGAGCGCTCGGAGGTCGATGAGGCGCGATTACGGCTGAGCGCGAGTACGTCGGTGAAGGCACCCAGGAGTGCTAGCTCGGCGGAGAGAATCTCTTCGTGGTCTGTGTCAACCTTCGCTCGTAAATCTTCGTACTCAGAAGCCCAGGATGCGATCCGGTCGGGATCCACGTCGTAGCCAACTGCCGCCCACCTGAGCCGCCCGAGGAGATCCAGCAGACGGTCTAATCCGGTCGGATCGCTAGGCCGGTCGTCGGTGAGCTCTGAGAAGGAAACTCGCGGTAGGTCACTGGTCTCCTCCTCATCTTCCATGATCTGCTCGAGCCGGATGAGCGGTGCTCCGGCATCGACCTGCATATTCGAACCAACGAGCACTTCCCTGACACGACCGGCAAAAGGCGCGTTGAGCGTTGTTTCCATCTTCATCGATTCCACAACCAGTAGCGCTTCGCCCTTCTTGACATCCGCGCCTTCGGTGGCTGTAACCGAAACGACGAGGGAGGGAGCGGGGGCACGTATCACGCCGCCCTCATCCCGGGATATCCGATGGGCAACACCTTCGACCTCCACGAGATGGTCGACCCCGTGGATGACGGAGGTAGTTGCGTAGATTCGGCCGTTGATTGTGACCCTCGACTCGACGCGTCCGACCCTCTCCACGTCAGCTTCAATGAGCTGGCCATCGAGCCCAACCTGAAATCTCGTGGGGCTGAGCCGATATACGGAAACTTCGTAGTTCTCACCGCGGTAGGAGCATTCGATGCTTTTACCGACCGCGGTCACGGCCGTGGGCCTACCCCGGTCGGCGGAAGCCAGGAACGCAGCGCGTTCGGCGGCTGTTTCGGACTCCCAGGCATCAATCATCGCAATGATCAGGGCGACGTCGCCATACGCGAGATTGATGTGTTCGCCCGCGGCAGTCAGCCGATCAACCCACCCTGTATCCAGGTCACCTGAAATCAACTCCGGCCTGGAGATGAGGTCGAGGAGGAACGGCTTGTTGGTGGTGCCGCCCTGGATCACGACCGTCGTGTGGGACAAAGCTCTCGCCAGGCGTCGGCGAGACTCATCGCGATCTCTTCCCCAGGCAATGATTTTTGCGATCATGGCGTCGTAATCCGACGGTATCTCATCACCCTCGGCCACTCCGGTGTCGACTCGCACACCCGGACCCGCAGGAAAACTGAGGACTTCGATGACTCCGGGCGCCGGTGCGAACCCGTGCTCGGGATCCTCGGCGTTGAGACGGGCCTCGATCGCGTGACCGAACTCGTGCGGCGGAGCCCCTTCTAATCGCTTCCCTGCAGCGAGTTCCAACTGCAGCTTGACGAGGTCGAGTCCCGTCGTGAGTTCGGTGACGGGGTGTTCCACCTGGAGCCGGGTGTTAACCTCCAAAAACGCGAACTGGCGCTCTTGAGGCTGATAGAGAAACTCCACAGTTCCCAGATTTCGATATTCGGCGGCCTTGGCGAGAGCTACTGCCGCCTCACCCAGCTCGACGACCTGGTCACGATCCAGAGCCACCGAAGAAGACTCTTCGATGACTTTTTGGTGCTTGCGCTGAACGCTGCAGTCCCGGACACCGAGAGCCCAGGAATTGCCGTGGTGGTCAGAGGCAATTTGTACTTCGACATGACGGGCGCCGCTTACAACCCGTTCCATGAACACCGTCGGATCCCCAAAGCTCGAAGCCGCCTCTGAGCTGGCACGAGCAAAAGCACTCGCCGCCTCTGAAGCATTGTTGACACGACGAATACCACGGCCCCCTCCCCCGGCTGCGGCTTTCACCATGAGCGGGTAGCCGATCCGCTCGGCGTGGGCGAGGGCGTCGTCCTCATCCAACACGGGACCGTTGCTCCACGCGGCGACCGGTACGCCGACGCTCTCGGCCAGGGTCTTGGCGCCGATCTTGTCCCCGAGGCGGCGCATGACTTCGCCGGGCGGACCGATGAACGTGATTCCCAGTTCGGCACAGAGGTCGGCGAATTCGGGGTGTTCTGCCACAAAACCCCAGCCGACCCACGCTGCGTCGGCTTTGGAGTCGATCAAGCCCTTTCTCAGAGCGGCGTAGTCCAGGTACGGATTGCCCTTGTCCGACGAGATACGGACTGCCTCGTGGGCCTCCCGCACGAACATTGCCTTCCGTTCGGCCTCGGTATGAAAGGCGATGGAACGGAGCTGATGTGGTTCTTCACGCGCTATTTCGTCCACCGCATGGATCAGACGCATCGCAGCCTCGCCGCGATTGATGATCGCGACTCTTGAAAAAGACCCGTTGCTACTCACAGTGGAAGGTGGGGCGTTCTATCGAAAGATGCACAGGTCTGACGTTAACCGCTGAAGCTTGAGCTTCCCGCCTCATCCTGGCCGATATCTTGCCACGACTGGAAGCCAAGCCACGATCCATTCCAGTAGAAGTTGATGTTGCCGACGTAGGTGTTGTTGCGATAGGTGATGAGATCCACCGATGAGTTGCCATCGGTGAGACCAACGGTCACCGGACCACCATCGGTGGAACGCACGGTATTGGCCTCGATGACGATCCTCGACGATGGATCACGTCGCTCACTGCAACAGTTGCGAACAACGATTCCGGCGGCGTCGTCGACCTCGACGAGGTTCCCTTCTATCACGATGTTGTGTGACTCTCCAATTGTGATTCCGCCGAAGAACCGAATCGCATAGGGGTAGGTCAGGTGGCCGCCCGATCCGATGAAGTTATTGCGTACAACCATGTTCTCCGATAGTTCGAGGAACACGCCACCGCCGTTCGACCTACCCCAGTTGTTGTACATGCTGTTGTCTTCGATGAGTCCTGATTCGCACAATTCATCGCAGTACAGGGCTACCCCGCCATTGCCGTAGATGTCATTGTTGCGGACGAGGAGATCGGACGTGAACAGGGTCTTGATCCCACCTTCGTGGAAGCCGAATTCGTAGTCGGGGTTGACCGAGTTCCTGTATATCTCGTTGCCCTCGATCGTGATCCGATTCAAGCGGGTGTCGTTGTTGGCGATACCGCTGATGCCGATTTGTTGGTTGTCGTGAATGAGGTTGTCGATGACCATCATGCCGGAACCAAGGCTGATACCGGCGCCGCCATTCGAGTGAATGTTGTTTCCTACAACAAGCCAATCGCGTCCTTCGCTCGTCCAATCGTTGACAAC
>JABDOU010000260.1 GCA_013043085.1 Acidimicrobiia bacterium | reverse complement strand
CTGGCCGACCAGGGAACGATCCAGAATTGGGTTGCCGAGAGCCGGGCGGAGATCAATGCGGCGCGTCTCATGGTTCTCGATACCGCGTATCGGATGGATCGTGACGGGGCATCGGCGACTCGTAACGAGGTGTCGATGATCAAATTCTTTGCCGCACCGATCTTGATGCGTGTCCTCGATCGGGCCGTGCAGGTTCACGGTGCACTCGGGATGACCGATGACACGCCTCTTTCGTACTGGTATCGCCATGAACGGGCTGCGCGGATCTACGACGGGCCCGATGAGGTCCACAAGATGGTGGTGGCAAGGCGCATCCTCGGCGATTACCGCTCCTAAAGGTCCTTTGCCAGCGTCTTCTGTTTGACGATCTCTTTCTCAGGCCAGCGGAATGCAGTCAAATAGCCCGCGAACTTCTTGCCGGTGAAACGATCTTTGGCCTTTCGTCGCGACGCGCTCGTGTCGATGATGACCGAGCCCCCGCCCTTCTTCGAAAAGCGAGGCTTGGCAACTGGCGTATGACCGGCGACCACGAACGGCTTGCCACGATAGGCATTCTGCCAATCCCACGCCTTTCCCCGGATGCGGCCGCCCCGCACACTCCATCGCTCCGCTTTGTTTGACATCACCCCGACCAGGTCGGTGTGAGCCGCGGCATGAACAATCATGAGTCGGTTGTCGTCGAGGAGCAACTGGTAGGGGAGATCGTGAAGCCATTTCGCAATCTTTACCGCTTCTTTGCTCGCCTTTTTCGTCGAGAGGACCCGTTTGGACCAATCGCTTTCGTGATTGCCTCGAACCATCAGGGCAAGGTCGTTCTCCACCAGATCTCGGATGAAAGCCAGCGTCTCGGTCGAATGGTTTCCCCGATTGATCACGTCCCCGACGAAGACGAGCTTGCGCCCCGCCGGATGCTTGCCGTTCTTCTTGTACCCGAGCTTCTTCATCAACGCCTTGAGCGTGTGTAAGCAGCCGTGGACGTCACCGATGACGTCGTATCGTTCAACCAAGATCGAGGGACCCCTCTGTGAGGAGCTTGGGGTTGATCATCCACGCCAGCGTGCCATACCCCGGTGACGCCGAGTTCCAGCTCCCGATCGGCAAGTCGATTGCGATCAATGTCGCGGTCTTGACGTCGGCATGCGCCTCGGTCAGCAGCCGGACGAGCTGTGACGTGGTCGGTTCGTGTCCGGCGACGAGAAGGGAATCGGCCTCGTCTGGCGCGCTCTGGATGACCGAGAGCGCAGAACCCGCTCCGCCGCCGTAGAGGTCGTCGAATACCCGGATCGGCGAGTCCCATCCGCCTGCCGATTTGGCGATCTCGGCAGTGGTATGTGCCCGGACTGCAGGGCTCGAGAACACGAGATTCGGGACCTGGTTCGTGCGCCTCACGAATTTGCCGATCGCTGCCGCCGCGGACTCACCCCTGGCGGATAGCGGGCGATCGCGATCGGCGCCGTAGGCGGCGTTCCAGTCGGATTTGCCGTGCCTGAGGAGTAATAGTCGTTTCATGAAGGCGTCCCTGATGCCGAAGTTACTGGCATCGTCGTAGACGGCGCCCGTACACTCTGTGGTCTTCGCGCTGGAGATGTTACGGGGCGGTGAGACGCATTTGGCAGGGAGATGACCCGATGCAAGCCGATTCCACCATGTATCTGAACAGAGAGCTCAGCTGGCTCGAGTTCAACGCACGCGTGCTCGAGGAGGCCCAGGACACGTCGCATCCGCTTTTGGAGCGGGTCAAGTTTCTCTCAATCTTCCATACAAACCTCGACGAGTTCTTCATGATCCGGGTGTCGGGTCTTCGTCGACAGCTCAATGCAGGTGTGCTCGAAGCCCCTCCGGACGGTATGACCCCCGCCGAGCAACTCACGGCCATCCGACAAAGGCTCGAGCCCGACCTGAGCGCGGCAATGGCTCTGTGGGAGAAGGATCTGATGCCTGCTCTGTCAGACCACGACATCAAGATCGTGACTTACGAGCAACTTGACGAGGACAAACGAAAACGGTTGCGTCGGCATTTCAAGAAAGACGTCTTTCCGGTTCTGACACCTCTTGCATTCGATCCTGGACATCCGTTTCCTCATATTTCGAATCTGTCCCTCAACCTCGCCGTCGATCTCCGTCACCCGACCCTTGGCCAGAGATTCGCGAGGGTGAAGGTGCCGGGCAGTGTTGCGCGGCTCGTTCGGGTCCCCGCTCCCTTCGAGGGCTACGAGGGCCTCGACGATGACTACCACGAGGTCCAGTTCGTGTGGCTCGAGGAAGTGATCACCGCCAATCTCGACCTGCTCTTTCCCGGCACCGATATTGATTCAGTCCATCCGTTCCGCATCACCCGCGATGCTGATGTCGAGATCGAAGAAGACGAGGCTTCCGACCTTCTCGTCGCGGTTGAGGAGGGGATCGATGCCCGCCGCTTTGGAAACACAATTCGACTTGAAGTCCATGCCAATATGCCGGACCACCTGCGTGAGATCCTCGTGCACAACCTCGATGTCGCACCTTTCCAGATCTACGAACTCACCGGACCTCTGGGATTATCTGACGTTATTGAGGTGGCGTCGATCGATCGACAAGATCTGAAAGATCCGCCTTTCGTTCCGAAGGTTCCTCCCATGTTCGAGCTAGAGGAGTCGGTCTTTTCGCTCTTACAGCGGCGAGACATCTTCCTGTATCACCCGTATGACAGCTTCCTGCCAGTCGTCGATTTCATTCGAGCCGCCGCCCATGACCCCCAGGTGGTGACGATCAAACAGACGCTCTATCGAGTCGGTGGGAACTCCCCAATCGTTGAAGCGCTCCTCGAAGCTCGTGAGAACGACAAGCAGGTCGCGGTGATGCTCGAACTCAAGGCGAGATTCGACGAGGAGAACAACATCGAGTGGGCGAGGGCGTTGGAGCAGGCAGGTGTGCACGTCGTGTACGGCGTTGCGGGACTCAAGACACACGCCAAGATGGCGCTGGTCGTGCGCAAGGAGGCCGATGCCTTGCGCCGCTATGTGCATCTCTCGACCGGCAACTACAACGTATCGACGAGCAGGGTGTACACAGATATCGGCTTGCTGACATCTGATCCGGACATCGCCAAAGACGTCAACGAGGTCTTCAATTCGATCACCGGCTATGGCGTGCCCAAGAGGTTTCGCAAGCTGCTGGTGGCGCCGGGCGGTATGAAAGACGAGCTCCTCGGTCGAATCGACAGAGAGATCGAACTGCACAAGCTGAACGGCAATGGATACCTGGGCTTCAAAATGAACGCTCTGGTCGATCGCGACATGATCGACGCTCTCTATCGAGCCTCAATGGCAGGTGTGATCGTCGATCTGCAGGTGCGCGGTATCTGTTGCCTGCGGCCCGGGGTCGAGGGGCTGAGCGACAACATCACGGTCACGTCCGTTGTCGGGCGTTTCCTCGAGCACACTCGCATTTACTACTTTGACAATGGTGGAGATTCGGAGATCTTTCTGGGGTCGGCTGACCTCATGCCGAGAAACCTCGAGGCGAGGGTAGAGGTGCTCTTTCCCATCGAGGATCCAAGGCTCAAGGCGATCATTCTCGATGAGGTACTTCGATATCACCTGTCGGACAACACGAAGGCCCGCCTGATGCGCCCGGATGGGACCTACGTTCGCCGCAAGGCTGAAGAGGGCGAAGCACTGGTTGATTCGCAAGCTTACATGTTGAGTCGGCGAGGGACCTGGTCTCCGGACTGACCGTAGGATGAGGGCTATGACGTCCCGTTCTGGAATTTCGAAACGTGTCGGGGCCATTCAGCCATCGAAGACCCTCGCGATCACTGCCAAGGCTGCGGCGCTCAAGGCCGAAGGGGCCGACGTGATCGGCTACGGGGCCGGGCAGCCGAATTTTCCCACTCCGGATCACATCGTGGCAGCCGCAGCTGCAGCCTCTGCCGATCCGATCAACCACCTTTACAGCCCCTCTGCAGGTCTTCCGGAGCTCCGTGAGGCTGTGGCAACCAAGTCGATGAGAGATACGGACCTCGAGGTCTCGCCCTCCCAGGTGGTCATCACCAACGGTGGCAAGCAGGCGATCTTTGAGACGTTCGCGGCGCTCCTCGATCCGGGCGACGAGGTGCTGGTGCCTTCGCCCTACTGGGTCAGCTACCCGGAAGGGATTCGGCTGGCGGGCGGCGTCATGGTCACCGTTCCTTCCGATATTTCGACGGGGTTCAAGGTCGGCATCGACGAGCTCGAGGCCGCGCTGACCGATCGAACCAAAGTGCTGTTGTTCGTCTCCCCGTCGAACCCGACGGGAGCCGTCTATTCGCCAGACGAGGTGAAAGCCGTCGGCGAATGGGCGCTCGAGAACGGCTTGTGGGTCGTTACCGACGAGATCTATGAGCACCTCGTCTACGGCGACAACCGTTTCGCTTCGATTCCGGTTGAAGTTCCGGACATCGCAGATCAGTGCGTCGTGATCAACGGGGTGTCCAAGACCTACGCCATGACGGGCTGGAGAGTGGGCTGGTTGATAGGACCGGACCCGCTGGCCAAAGCTGTCACAAATCTTCAGTCACATCTCACCTCGAACGTCAACAACGTTGCCCAGCGGGCGGCGCTGGCAGCGGTGGCAGGCCCGCTCGAAGCCGTGGCCGTCATGCGGGAGGCTTTCGACCGGCGCAGGATGATGATGCACGCTCTGCTGAACAAGATTCCGGGTGTCAGTTGCCTCGAACCGGGCGGCGCGTTTTACGCGTTTCCCGAAATGAGTGGGATCACCGCGGTTGGGGATCGAACGGTGAACTCCACCCTCGATCTCGCGGACGCTTTGCTCGACATCGCTCAGGTGGCGATCGTCCCGGGCGAGGCCTTTGGAGCTCCTGGCTACGCGCGCTTCTCGTTCGCTCTAGGGGACGAAGACCTCGAGCGTGGACTCAACCGTATCGCCGACGTCGTTTCTTCCTGACTCAGGATTCTCTCAGGAAATCCCACAGTGGTTCACAGGTAGTGGTGCCATGCTCATCTCTGTCGAAAGGAGTCTCATGAAACAATCGGTCAAGCTGGGATTGATGGTGCTGGTGGTTGCCTTGCTGGCGGCGAGCGGCATTGCCATTGCACAATCGAACGGTGAGGGTACCGATCCGAACCCGGCCTTCGAAACGCCAACCACCGAAACGCCTGCAGAAGAGTCGCAAACTTCGGACGTCGATGAAAACGCTCCCGGATTCGTCGAAAGGTTTGAGTTCGGCGCCCGGGCTGAACGTCACGCAGGCTTTGGAATCGTCTTTGGTGGGGTCGATGGAGTCGCAGAGATCCTCGGATTGGAACGCGACACGCTCTTCGCTTCGTTGCGAGATGGATCGACACTCGTTGAAATCGCAGCGGATCAGGGCGTCGATGAAGCTACGTTGCTGTCGGAGCTAACGACTCTTGCGAGTGACTCGGTCAATCAGGCAGTCGCAGATGGTCTGATCGACCAGGAGCGGGCCGACGAAATACTCACCCGCCTCGACGATCACCTTGCCGAACTCGTGAGC
>JABDOU010000238.1 GCA_013043085.1 Acidimicrobiia bacterium | reverse complement strand
AAGTCGGTCTCGTTCTCCGTACTCGCATCGATGTTCCTGCACGGGGACCTCCTTCATATCGGTTTCAATCTGTGGAGTTTGTGGATCTTCGGCAACAACATCGAAGAGGCGTTTGGCCGAGTGCGATATCTCGCCATGTATCTGATATCGGGCCTCGCCGCCACGCTCGGATACGTTGTGCTCAACCCCGAGAGCATCGTCCCCCTCGTTGGCGCGTCCGGGGCGATCGCGGGTGTCATCGGTGCCTACCTCGTACTCTTCCCGCGTCATCAGATAACTGCGTATGTTCCGCCCATTTTCGTCATTCCCCTGCCTGCCACGTTTTTCATCTTGTTCTGGTTCGCGGGTCAGTTCTTCATAGGATCCGAGTCGGCCGTTGCCTGGCAGGCCCACGTGGCAGGTTTTCTCGTCGGCTTCGGGATTACATTTCTGATGCGGTCTCCACTTCGGGCGAGGCTCAACGCCATCCATGGACCAGCCGCCAGGGTTCGATGACAACCGTTCTCTGTGACCTCGATGGCGTCGTATATCTCGGTGAGCAAGAGATTCCCGGTTCTGGCGACGCCCTACGGCGGCTACATGCAGCCAACATCCGCTTGCTGTTCATTACCAACAACGCCACGAGAACCCGCTCAGAAGCAGCCAGAAAAATCGAGCGCGTGGCCGCCTTCTCGCCGGGCGATGATGCCGTCATCACCTCCGCAATGGCGGCGGCCAGCGTGATTGGGCCGACTCGTGCTCCGACACTTCTCGTGGGCGCCGCCGGCGCCGTGCCAGAATTGGAGCGATACGGATGTCCGCTCGTAACGACGGCTTCAGCGGCAGGGGCCGTAATCGTCGGCCTATCCACCGAAATTTCATACCAGAACCTGACCGAAGCCACGCGAGCATTGAGCAACGGGGCACGGTTCGTCGCGACCAACCGTGATCCCACCTATCCACTTCCGGACGGCCCTGCACCGGGGGCTGGTGCCCTGGTGGCCCTTCTCGAAACTGCGAGCGGACGAAATGCAGAATCGGCGGGAAAACCGGACAAGCCGATCAGAACGCTCATCAAGCAATCAATCGGCGACGGCCCCGTCTACGTGGT
Source organism: Acidimicrobiia bacterium (assembly GCA_013043085.1). Taxonomy (GTDB): domain Bacteria; phylum Actinomycetota; class Acidimicrobiia; order Spongiisociales; family SHLN01; genus JABDOU01. The sequence goes on along the minus strand of JABDOU010000238.1, from coordinate 4,459 downwards.
GGGCGATCGGGTCTCCACCGATCTCGCCATGGGAATCGCCGAGGGCTGGCATACCGTTCTGGTCCAAACTGGTGTTGACCGCGATGGCACGGCGGACATCGTTTCGCCGTCCCTGGCAACCTTCGCCGATCAGCTGCTAGCCGACCGTATCTGAAACACGATCGAACGTCCAAATGGTCTCGCATCGCGGGATCCGAATCCCGGCACAGGTCTCAACCCTTCCCCCATTCCGTTGATTTTGTCAACTCCCGAGTCGACACCGTGAGAGACGGACTCAGCGAACCACGGCGTCGAGATCGGCCATCAAGGCGGGTCCTCCCTCAATGAAGGTCGGTTGAAAGCCGAGACGCTCGAAATAGCGCACGTGGATGTCGCTGCCGGGACGAGCCCATATTCGCCGTCGTCCCTTCTCCGCAAAGAGACCAGACCGGTCTGAATAGAGGTACTCGGCAACCTTGAAGTCCCGGTATTGCGGAACGACGTAATCGAGCTCAACCTGGACCGAGCCGTCATCACAGGCCCGGCCGATGAAGAGACCGGCCGGGACCATATCTCGAAGAATGAATGCCCGAACCTGATTATCTCTGGGCTCATAGCTAAAACCCGGCTGATGATTCTCAATATCGGTTTCGTGGAATCGAACGAAATGAGCGAGATACCGGGAGTCCGCGTTGAGCTCAAGCGTCGTGAAGAACTCCTTTTTCTTCGAGAGCAGCTTCTGCAGGAAGAACAGATGCACCATGACAATGACCACATTCACGATCACGATGGGATACGCCTGGATCAACAATCCATAGACGGCGAACGTGAACGAACCGGCGAGCCCAACCAGACGCAGCTGGAGGATCGACGTCCTCGTCAGGGAGAGGACAATCAAGGCAGAACCGAGATAGCCGACCAGCTCGGCTGCTGCAGGACTCACAGATCGCTACCCGGCGGCCGAACGCCGCCCGAAGGCAGCAACCGTCTCAAAGAGAAGTCGCTCGGTCCGATCGATGCTCTCCAGGGAAACTCTTTCGTTGTTGCCGTGAAACATGGCAGCGAAATCGCTTGGCTTGAGCGTGTGCTCGTAGAGACCTACTCCGTACGCGACAGTTCCTCGCTGCCGAAAAAACCTCGAGTCGGTCGTTCCGGTGACCATCATCGGAAATCGATCGCGAGTTCCCTCTACCGCTTGCAGCCCGTCCCCGATCGCTTCCCATAGCAAACCGGACGACGGCGAACTATTAGCGACATAATCGTCCATCGCAGGAACTACTTCGATCCGGTCATACAGATCGCCCAGCGCTTTTCTGAAATGGTCATCCACATCATCCACCTCGTGACCTGGTAGCACCCGCACATCCACGTCGGCCTCAGTGGAATCTGGTATCACGTTGGACTTCACCCCGCCATGGACGATGTTGGGGCTGAACGTCATGTGCGTGAGAGCGTGGACCCAGCGCGCCAGGCCCACGTCGGTCGCAGCGAGAATCTCGATGGCTTCGTCTACGAGATTCTCTGAAACCAGCATTTCGCTCAGCTCGCCGAAGGCACCGGTTTCGACAATTGCCCGCCATTCGTCGGATATTCGGACGGGTGCAGGCGATTGAACCAAACGGGTGATGGCGGCTGCCATGTCAATCACGGCATTCTCACGACCGTAGGGCTGGCTGCCATGTCCGGGAACACCCTGGCTGTGGAGCTTGCGCCACATGGGGCCTTTTTCTGTCGTTGTTATGGGGTAGTACGGTCCGGTTGGTGTCATAACGCGTGGCTGACCAATCTCGGTCATGAGGTAGTCGCATGCGACGAGATCCCAGTATTCGTCAACCAGGAATTGTGCTCCGTACCGCCCTCCACCCTCTTCATCGGCGACTGCGAGATACACGAGGTCACCAGGGAGAGGTGGGATTGACCCGTTCAGATACTGTGAGAAGACCGTTGCCATCGTCGCAGTCAGATTCAGCATGTCTACTGCACCCCGACCCCACACGCATCCTTCTCGAATCTCTGCAGCGAAGGGATTCACATCCCAGCCATCCGGATTTGCCGGAACCACATCGGTGTGACCCATCAACATCAAAGATGGTGCCGCGGGATCCGTGCCGGGAATGCGATACACCAGGCTCCCCCGGCCCCGTTGTTTCTCGCGTACCTCACCTGGATTGTTGAAAAACTCCTGCAGGGTCTCGACCGAGCGACTCTCGAATCCGCTCTCGACCGTGCCGTCGTTTACGCATTCGTTTCGAATCAGCGCCTGCAAGAGCTCTACTGAATCAGGCATCTCGCAGCGCCTCCTTCCATGTCCGAAACCGCTCGTGACGCTGACCATCCGGGCCCCAGCCTTCGCCAGTCTTGCCGGAGAGGCGGAACCGGAACTGCTGGTCGACGCTTTCTGCGTCGACGGCCATGTATTCGGCCTGCCCGACGGGTGGTCCCGCTCGCCACAACAAGAAGCGGCCAATGCGCCGTTTGTACTCGACGGGTTCGCCGAGCTCGTCGCCAAGGCGGATCAATACATCGGGAGCGCCAACCCAGCCGGAGGCGGGTATGCGAAACGTCCTGGTGGGGGTCGCAGGGAGGTCGGCAGTTTCATAACTCTCGTCGGTGAAAGGCCGATCACCTGGTGGCAATGCTGCGGTGCCGATAGGTTCGGACTCCGTGGCGGGAGACTCACGGTTCAGGTGACTACTCCGGAGCGCTGCTCCGTACAGGTCCTCGAACATCCGATACATCGAAGGAACGAGTTCTCGATGTGAATCTCGGGGATCCACCCAGTCGATATCGTCTGCGTCGTCGCCCGCGCGTGGAACGCGGTCCGCCCCCGACGTCACCGACGCCCAGAAATCAACGAGAACGATGTGAAAAGAGGGCGGGCTGCCACTCCCCAGAGCTTCTCCCACCCAGGCGACCTCGCCCACGTCGATCGTCAAGCCTGTCTCCTCGGCGATCTCGCGAGCAGCCGTTTGCACAAGCGACTCGCCGAAACGGACCTTGCCTCCTGGAACGGCCCACAATCCTTTGCCAGGAGGGCGACCCCGCCGCACCACGAGAACCCGCCCTTCGTTGTCGGTGATGATCGCTCCTACACCAATTACGGGAATCACTGTGGAATGCTCACGCAGGTGGACGGTGCATGACGATTGATCTGGCTGAGAACCCGCCGGCTTCAAAGAAGTTCTTGGCGAGGCGATGGCCGGGCAGCACGTGCGCGTCGAATCGTTCGATCCCCAGTTTTTCGAGTTCGGCGATCGCGAAGTCGCGCATTGCTGCTGCCACCCCAACCGCTCTCGCCGGCTTCTCCGTGAATACCAAACGGATTGATGCGAGGCTCGTCCCGGATCCCTGCGGCAGCAGGTCTTCGACCTGTGCTTGAAGAAATCCAACTGGATTGCCTTCGATCTCACCAACCACAACAAGAGCCCGGTCGTCTTCGAGAAGCGATCGTAACGAAGCCTCTATGGGCTCTGCAAGACCATCTGCCATCGACCACATGTCTTTGAGCGTCGCCATTTCGTCGGCGAGCAAACGATACAAGCGAACGAGCTCGCCTAGGTCGTCGGGTGAGGCTCGCCGGGCGGTCGGTGTCACGAGGTCAGCTTAGGCAGCGCAGTCCCTGCAGATCTTCTTCCGAGGCCCGGCCATCTGCGACCGTCGCAACACGAGGAAACATGACTGGCAGACAAACTCCTCCGACGACACTTCCTCTGGATCGACGTCGAGTGCCAACTCTGCTCGCCGGATCGACGCGGCCTCGGCTTTCTCATCGACCAGCAGTGTCTCCGATTCCTCGTCCGCTGTGAGCATCTGAAGCTCTTCTTCTTCAAGCTCGCCGAGGTCTGCGTCGTCTTCGTCATCGTCATCGTCGTCGTCATCGTCGTCATCGTCGTCATCGTCTATGTCAACCACGGCATCGACGTCATCAAGATCATCTTCCTCGTCAACATCATCGAGATCATCATCGAGGTCGTCATCGAGATCGTCATCGAGGGTCGGGTCATCAACCTCAGAGACTTTTTCTTTCGTAGCCTTCTTACGAGCCATCTCTTCCCCTATGTTGCCAACGTGTCCAACAAGTACGAGGCTCCCGAGCATCCCAGGGTTCCCGACATTCACAAGTGATCACCGGGGATCAACCGGGCACCGTCCCGCACATTCCAGCGATTGGGACCGGCAAGGGCCTTGCGAGCGGCGATTATACGCCAAATCGCTCGCTACACAGACCTTTCCTCACATTTTGAAATCGATGAGTCCCGGCAGAATGGACGCGACAAAAGAACCTGTCCCGAGATACTCCCCGTCTGCCTCAACCGGAGTCGGCCGCTCCGCAGATATGTGGACGGTTGTTGCTTGAAGCCGGCGCACGTCAGGCCTTCGTAGATGGTTGCCGCTGCGAACCTGTGTGAAAACGGCGGGCACCGATCTTCGCTGGACGCTGAATACCTGGACATCCGCCAAACCGTCGGTAACCGTGGCC
>JABDOU010000237.1 GCA_013043085.1 Acidimicrobiia bacterium | reverse complement strand
CGGCATACGTTCGCACGAGGGTTATCGGGTGATGCACCCGAACGGTGTCGCATTTGTCTGGAGCGAGGGGCCCGACCTCACTGTGACGGTGCGCGGATCTGTCGAACCCGATCAAATGGTGGCCCTCGCTGAAAGTCTCGAGTTCGTGAGCGAATCGGAATGGCGCGAAACCTATGACGTTCTGTCTCAACAGCCGACGTTTCCGACGACAACGATGTTTGATGACGGCCGTTGCCAGCGAGACCAGATACGAGCTGAAACCGGAACCGATGTTTCCGACGTGCAAGGTCCTGCTCAAGTGATCGTCCTGACCAATATCAGCGAGTTTGAGTGTTTGCTCGAACAACCGGTGACCGTCTCTGCCGTTCTCACATCGGGAGAAGTGGTCTCTGGTAAGTTTGGCGTCACGGTCCGGCACTCCGAACCAGACGATCGAGTGCTGGTGCCCGACGAGAGCATGGCCATCGTCTATGAGCAGGATCCGGCCTGTTCTGCCTCAAATGAAGCGGCGGCGCTGCGAGTGGACATGGGGAGTTTCGAGGTTGATGTGCCGTTCACAGGGCTGCTGGGGTGTTTGCGGTTCGGTTTGTTGGCGCCATGGGCAGATGGCAAGCTTGGATTTGCCGATTTGTCGTCGGAACCTTCCGACTCCGAGATGGCCCTGGCCCGAATGCTGAACCAGTTCGCCGCTTCCCCCGACACAGGTTCCTTTCAAGCCTTGCCGCTTGCCGAAACGGTCACACTGACGCTCGGACCTACGATCCGCAGGGATGTCTCGTCAGGCGATCTTGCCGATCCATTGGCCTGGCAATTCGAGGTCGATGAATTTCGCGGTGGCTCCGGCACCATGTCGGCCTTGGCCTATCTATCCGACGTCCCCGGGGGCTACGAAGTAACGGTCGGCTCGCATCCACATTGTGCCGGTCCTCCGATGCCGGTCGCCGAGGGTTTCGAAGAGCTCACGCAGATCTCGATACAACCGGCAGCGCCGGATAGCTGTCTCGAGTGGTGGGCGGTCGACGTCTTTCTCGACGATCAGGGTGACATTGCCGGCGTCACGTTGGATATGTGGGAGCCGTAGTCTCCACTCTCGCATGATTCAGAGAGATTGGCGGAGGACGCTCCATGTCGTATGCAGATGAACTGGCCGACCAGGTGCTGGTGGATCCTGATGGCAAACTTGAACGGCTCGGTGATCGTTGGGCGGAGAGGCCCCAGGTGATTCTGTTTCTGCGCCACTTCGGCTGACTCACCTGTCGCGAACGGGCCGGTCAGGTCCGAGATCGGTACGACGAGATCGTGGAGGTGGGCGCCGATGTTGTGGCGATCGGCACCGGTGATCGTCGATATGCGGAGGCATTCATCGAAGATGAGCAGGTTCCGTTCCCGGTCCTGCTCGACGAAGACGGTGAAGCCGCCGGGATCGTTGGCACCAAACGGTTGTCGACGCTTGATCTGGTCAAGCCCAGGCAGGTGGCGGCCGGTGTTCGGGCCACTGCGAGCGGCAAACGCCAGCAGCGGACCGGTCGCAGACCGATGCAGCTCGGCGCCACGCTGGTCGTCGCGCCAGGCAACACCCTTCTGTACGAAGATTTTGAGGATTTTGCAGGCGATCACGCCGACCTGGATGAGATCCTGGCCGTTCTCGAGGGCAGGCGGCGAACGAGCATTGGAAATGACCCTGCCGGATAGTCGACTCACCGGCGTAGAATTGGCCTAACAAACCCCCTACCTGCGGAGTTTCATGGCGACCGTTGACATTGACCTTGGCGATTATCAGCTCGGATGGCACGACACCGAAGAGGACTACGTCTTCAAACCCAAGAAGGGTTTGAACGAGGAGATCATTCGCGAGATGTCGGCGATGAAGGGCGAGCCCGAGTGGATGCTCGAGTTCCGCCTCAAGGCATACAAGCGGTTTCTTCGCAAGCCCGTCCCGACGTGGGGTGGGGGCGGCATGCTCAACGATATCGACTTCGACGATATCTATTACTACATCAAGCCAACCGAGGGTCAGGCCAAAGACTGGGATATGGTTCCCGAGTCGATCAAGGACACCTACGAGAAGCTCGGGATACCCGAAGCCGAACGCAAATACCTGGCTGGAGTAACCGCTCAATATGAGAGCGAAGTGGTATATCACCGCAACCGCGAAGACCTCGAAGAGCTAGGTGTGCTGTTCTGTGACACCGACACCGCAGTTCGCGACTACCCCGAGATCGTTCAGGAGTACTTCGGAACGATCATTCCTCCCAATGACAACAAGTTTGCTGCACTCAACTCGGCTGTGTGGTCGGGGGGATCATTCATCTATGTACCTCCCGGAGTCCATGTCGATCAGCCCCTTCAGGCGTATTTCAGAATCAACGCCGAGAACATGGGTCAGTTTGAGCGAACCCTGATCATCGTCGACGAAGGTGCCTATGTGCACTACGTCGAAGG
>JABDOU010000211.1 GCA_013043085.1 Acidimicrobiia bacterium | reverse complement strand
AGCGGTGGCTGGGTAACGGGCGGTTCTGTGGTTGCGGTCACGAAACTTCCTGTCTTTACATTTTGTAAAACAATAGTACCGGGACATCCCGATCGGGCGCTGCTTCGAATAAGCACCATGAGCAGGTACGAGCAACCTGAATACGAGGTGGTGGCCGAAGGTGACCGATACGAGATTCGGCGCTATCGGCCGTACCTTGTCGCAGAGACAACAGTGGTTGGCGATGCCGATTCGGCCGGCTCGGTTGCGTTTCGTCGTTTGGCCGGTTTCATCTTCGGAGGCAACTCCGCAGAGCAGAAGATGAACATGACCATACCCGTCACTCGCCAGGCGGTCGGCGAAGATCGTCAGCGCTATCGATTCGTGATGGAACGCTCGTTCAGTGAATCCGATCTTCCCCAGCCGCTCGACGACACAGTCACCATTATCCGAGTGCCCGGTGGTTATTACGCCGCTCGCCGGTATCGCGGAAACCGTGACGAACGACGCTTTCGTCGCATGGAGGCTGCACTGCTGGAAGACCTAGGGCAGGATGGGATCGAGATAGCCGGTGCCGCTCAGAGCGCCGTATACAGCGGTCCGATGACGCCGCCGATGCTGCGCCACAACGAAGTGCTGATACCAGTCGACTGGGATAGTTCGGCGAAAAAGCAAACCTCGACCTAGTCGACCGTGCTTGTATGTCGGCGTGCACGTGATTGACGCCGACCGGGCAGCCCGAATCTTCGAATACCGTCCGCTGATCGAGAGTCTGCGCGACCAGCACCACCTGCCCGCGGCAACCCTTGACGACCTGTACATGTCCGATGGGGGAGAGGGGATCCTGATTCGAGCCGCGTGGCAGTCGGGTCAGGCGCTCGGCGTGAAACTGGCCACGATCTTTCCCGGGAACACCGAGCTCCCAAGCGTGCACGGTGTGTATGTGCTGTTCGATGGTTCCAACGGGAGTCCGGTTGCCATCATCGACGGGACCTGGCTCACGTGGTTCAAGACATCGTGTGACAGTGCGCTGGCAGCCGACTATCTCGCCCGTTCCGATGCAGGGCACATGCTCATGGTGGGCGCGGGAGCCATGGCGCCGCATCTCATCAAGGCCCACCTCTCCGTGCGGCCTTCGATCAAAGACGTTGTGATTTGGAATCGGACTCCGGAACGAGCATCCGAGCTGGCGTCGGCATTGGCGGCCGAATTGGACGGCGTATCGGTGTCGGCGGTGACCGATCTGGAGAGCGCGGTTGGCGAGGCGGATGTGATCTCGTCGGCCACGATGACTGTTGATCCGCTGATCTACGGGGACTGGCTGCAACCGGGCACCCACCTCGATCTCGTCGGCGCCTACACACCCGGCATGCGCGAAGCCGACGACGTAGCCATAGCTCGAACCAGGGTGTTCGTGGACTCCCGCGACACCACCATTGGTGAGATCGGAGAGTTGATCGACCCGATCGCAAACGGGACCATCACCGAGGCCGATGTCCTCGCCGACCTCTATCAACTATGTCAGGGGTCGTTGGCCGGTCGCACGTCAGATGATGAGATCACGCTGTTCAAGAACGGAGGAGGTGGGCACCTCGATCTGATGACAGCCCAATTCGTGATGTCGCAGCTCTAACTACATCTCGTCGAGGAGCTTGGCCAGCTTGAAAGTGGTGTTCTGGTTGCGGATTGTGAGTTCTTTGTACATGGGATGGCCGACCAGCTTGCGGGCGAACATCGTCTTTGTGTACTTGTCTTTGGGCGCCGACCAGAAGATGACGCCAGGGCCGGTGGCGACTTCCTCGAATTCCGACAGCGGTGGGAGCCGGGAAAGGACTTCTTTTGGCTTCATGCCGGCCAGCGTGAACAGGGCGTTGTGTTTCCTGGTGTCGTCGTGGCCCCAGGCCGGAGGAGCGGCGGCCAGATTCTTGCGATATGCGGCGCCCGATAGCACAACGACCCGACCGTGATAGGAGAACTGCTCCGACAGGCGAGCTTGGATTGCGTTCTCGTCGACCCTGGCGCCGCGGAACAGCACATTGCCACTCTGGATATAGGTCGCCACGTCTGTGAATCCCATGTCCCCAAACGCGTCCCGCAGCTCCGCCATAGGCACAGGATTATTCCCTCCAACATTGATTCCCCGGAGCAGGGCTAAGTGTGGTCGGGTCATGTCACGCTCTCATAGACAGTGGCCCCGAGTTTGGCGGAGCCAAACTCGCAAGCAACCCGAAGGGTTGCCGCCGACAATTGGTTCCGCGTAAGAGGGCCAGGTGTGGTCGGGTCATGTC
>JABDOU010000193.1 GCA_013043085.1 Acidimicrobiia bacterium | reverse complement strand
GCCGACGAGTTGTGGATGAGTCCCGCCTACCAACGTCCGAGTTTGTGCATCGGCTTCACATGGCGTAAGCATCCAGCCGAAGTCGCGGCGCTCCTCCCCGCGATCGAGGCAGCTCTCGAGCCATTTGAGCCTCGCCCACATTGGGGAAAGTTGTTCGACTTCGAAGGAGTCGTCGTCTCAGATCGTTTCAAGCGCTTCCCCGGCTTCAAACGACTGGCCCGCTCATACGACCCGACAGGCAAATTCTCGAATCGCTTCTTGCGAAAGATCGGTGTACACGCCTGAATGTCGTTCGCCAGGACAGGCCTCTCGCGGGATCTCGCCATCAGGATGCGTATGTCCCCGCTCGAAACGCTGCTTCACCTATAAAGTCGGTCCATGACCTCTCCACACATCGGTGTGCTGCGTGAGCAGCACCTCCACGCCGCCCTCAAGGAGTGGTACCGACAGCAAGGCGATCTGGTCGAAGTTCGTGTCGACGGGTTCGTAATCGATCTGGTGCGTGACGAAGCCTTGATCGAGATCCAAACGCGCGGGTTCTCGGCAATGCGAAACAAGCTGGATCGTCTTCTGGACGCAAATCCCATCACGATTGTCCATCCCATTGCAGTTGACAAATGGATTCGAAAGATCGATCTCAACGGCGTCGAGGTCTCACGCCGGAGATCGCCGAAGCGGGGCGCTCTCAGCGACGTGTGCCAGGAGCTCGTGTCGTTCCCCTCGTTGCTCGACCACCCCAATCTGACTCTTCAAGTTCTTCTGGTGCAGGAAGAAGAAATACGCCGCCCCGACCCGGCAGCCTGGCGTCGCAACGGATGGGGCATAGCGGAGCGGCGTCTCCTTGAAGTGCTGGAGTGCATCGAGTTCTCCGAGCCGGCCGATCTCCTTTCGTTGCTGCCGGCCACATTGCCTTCTCCGTTCACAACGGCGGATTTGGCGGCGGGTCTGGGCCGAACTCGCCACGCAGCCCAGAAGGTTGCGTATTGTCTACGTGAAGCCAAAGTGATCGTGGAAGCCGGGCGGTCCAAATCCGGCATCGAGTACCTTCGTGCTGGACCGATCGCTTCCACACCGTAGGGGAGCGTTCGGTTTCCTCATTCCCAGACGTTGCCGTCGACGATGATCTCTTTGATCACCGCGTTGCCTCCTTCGTCGAGGGCTACTACTACGTCGACGTCCTGTGCTCGCTCGATTTCGAGACCGCGGCCTTCGGGTACGAAGTAGGCCTCGATGCCGTATTCGATGTTTCCTTCACTGATCTGCGTGCCGCGGATGAAGCGGTCCCAATCGGGGTTGATGGAGGTGTCGGCGCCGGCGGCGACCCACTGACCGTCGCTGTCCTCAACGAGTTCGACGAAGACGGTATCACCCGGGTTCGCCTGGCTGACCGAAAGTGAGCTGATCTCGTAGCGGAGTACCACGAAATCGCCCCGCAGGAGGTCGCGGGGGTCGACCGGCACAGTTTGCAGTATGACCGTGTCATTTCTCAGCAGCGTCGTCTCACGTCCGATGCTCATACCGACAAGGATCAAGGCCTGGATGGCGAGGATGACGGCAAATAACCGGATCGGGGCGCGCGTCATGTGGACTCCTCCATCTGGGCAATGAAGCCCCGCCGCAGCCTCTCCAGGAACCACGACAGGCCGATCAGCAGCAGTCCGCCGACCATGAGCGCCAGCGACGTGTTCAGCATGCCAAAACCGATCTCGAGGTAGCGGGTGATGACGGTGATGCCGAAGACGAGAGTGGACACGTTGACGAGCGCTTCCTGTCGAGTGGCGATCCCAACCCACACAAGGCCACCCAGAGCTCCGAGCATGATCAGATTGATCAGGACCGCCATCAGACCGGCCGGCCCTTCGGCCACCATCAAGATGAGCAGTGCAGCAGCCGCTCCGGCGGGTATCAGCACACCGGCAGCTATCGGTTTGGCATCGGTTCTGCGGTGCAACACATCGAAGGCAACTCCGCTGATCACAATGGCTCCGATGATGATGAGCCCCCAAAGCCATACAGGGGTTCCATTGGGAAGATTGGAGCCGTTGTCGTCCCACCAGCCCCTGAAACCCATGACATACAGGATGCCGAGCACCGTGGTCGAACCGATCCACTGGTAAGGCCTGCCCATGAACGCGAATTCGTCCCAGCGGGAATGCGCGTATCCGACGGCGACGATGGTCGCTCCGATAGTCACGTAGAGAGCGATCCATGAGAAGTCGTCGAATCGCGCAACCGAACTCGACACCCGCGTGCCGATCGCCCAGTAGCCGACCAGGATTGCCAAGGCAGCCATGATCTGGGATCTGACGATGTACGCAAGCGGCAGAATCGGCAGGAACCACAGAAAGAGGATCCACGGATCGTCGATCGGGTAGTTGTAGGTCTGGGCAACCAACGCGATCGCTCCGCCGTAGGCGAGAGCACCGACCAGAAGAAACGTTCCACCCGTTTTCACGTAATCGGTGTAGTACTTCAGCCAGAACCCGACTCCCTCGAGTGCCACCACCGTCAGGATCGCCAACCCCACTTTCGCCAGGCGAGGAATGTCTGCCCAATTGGAACCGACGAAGAGGATCAGACCGACGCCTAACAGGATCCCGCCGAACGCGGAAACGACGGCGATCAGGCGTGAATAATTGGCGGCCTTATCAACCGCCCCGCGCCGATCTCCTTCGAATTGGAGAATCGCTTCGGCCTGATCGGTTGAGATGATGTTGCGATCGGTCCAGTCATCAACCCGTCCGCTCAACCAGGCCGAATCGGGTTCGGTTTGGGTTATGGCATCATTGGTTTCCGAACTCATGAGCTAAGTGTCGCGGCTCTTGGGAAATGTGCCATCAGGGTATCCACTGATCTTGGCCGGGCCAGCCTTTCGATATCAAGAACGGGCGAACGCTCCAGCGACCGGGTCGTA
>JABDOU010000182.1 GCA_013043085.1 Acidimicrobiia bacterium | reverse complement strand
ACGCTTGGCTATCTCGGGCACATGTGGGAGTTGTACGCCATGTGGACCTGGACCGCAGCTTTTCTGATCGCGTCTTCGGAAACGGCCCGAATGTCATACGGTTCGATCCCCACGGTCACGTTTCTCGTGATCGCAAGCGGTGGTGCCGGTGCATGGTTGGCCGGCATGTGGGCTGATCGCATCGGCCGGTCCATCGTTGCAGGAACGTCACTGGCTATATCGGGTTCGGTCGCTCTGCTCAGTCCATGGCTGTTCGGGCGGACTCCGTGGATCGTGATTCCGGCCTTCCTCGTGTGGGGATTCGCCGTGGTTGCAGACAGTGCCCAGTTCTCGGCAATGGTCGCCGAAACTGCGGAACCACCGGTACGGGGTACTTCGCTTGCCCTCCAAACCGCCACCGGGTTTCTCCTGACCCTCGTAACGATCCGGGGCGTGCCGTTGCTGGCCGCGGCATGGGGCTGGCGCTGGTCCTTCATATTGCTGGCGGTCGGGCCGGCCGTTGGCATCGTCGCAATGGCCCGGATCCGGACCAGTCCCGCCCGTGCGCTCATTGCGGGAGGTCGGGGCTGAAACCATTCCTAGTATTCACCCCGATGCCCGACATCAACAACCTCATCGACCATGTCTTCGGACCATTCCGGCTCACGATTACGCCGGAGCTGGTCACCAACTATGTGCGCGCCACCGGTGACGACACGCAGCGGTGGACTGAAGTTGCACCACCCGGGCTGTTTTCCGCAGCCTTTTTTCAGGCCGCTCCGGAATTCTTCGAGCATCCCGAGGTCGCCGATCTGGCCCACTCCGTGATACATGTTGATCAACACTGCAAATGGTTCCACCCGACTCCCATTGGCGCGCACTGGTCTGTGACAGGCAAAGTGACCGCTGTGCGTCAGCGGTCGAGATTGTTCTTCGTCTCGTTTGCTGTAGACATCGCAGACGCGATGGGTGAACCGCTTGTCGAATCCACTGCGACCCTGCTCATGACCGATGGTCCGGCCCCATCCGGTGCGACTGCCGAACGGGTCGAACCGCGTTGGCACCACAAACGCACGAACCACATGCCACCGTTTCGTGAAGTTCCGATACTGAAATCCGCCAGTCGCGAAGACCTGATTCGTTATGCCGCAGCTACCAACGATTTCAATCCGATTCACTGGGATCATGACGCCGCGCGAAACGCCGGTCTGCCGGGAATCGTTGTGCATGGGCTACTGGGGTCTGCCTGGCTGCTTCAGGCGCTGGGCGACGGCGAGGCGGCGGAGGCGAGATTCCGGTACCGCTCGGCCGTGCTGCCAAACACGCAAGCCGAGATCGGTGTCGTCATGGGAGGCGGAGGCGTTCACAAATTGACGTTGAACGTCGGCGACGAGGCCGCTGTCACCGCGGATATCTTGACAGGCGGATCATGAGCAACTCTCTTCAGAATCAGGAAGGACTGATCGAGCGAGCCCGGGCCGGCGACGATCAGGCCTTTGACGAATTGGTGAAGCATCACCAGCGAGATGTGTTTCGGCTTGCTCTCAAAGTCCTCGGTAATTACGAACTGGCGCTTGACGCCTCGCAAGAGACCTTTCTCCGTGCGTGGCGGGCGCTGCCTCGATTCAGGGGTGACTCTTCGATCTCGACGTGGCTTCACAGGATCACCGTCAACACGTCACTATCGATCCGGAAACGGGCGCAACGAAATACCGCGGGCGACATCGATGACTCCGCCTATCTGCTCGAATCCGACTCAGAATCGCCCGAAGCGGCAGGCGAGAGGGTGGAGCTATGTGATCGTCTCCGTGGAGCGTTGGGACAACTCACGCCGTCCCAACGCCAGATCGTCGTCATGAAAGACGTCGAGGGCTACTCACATGCCGAAGTCGCCAAAGCGCAGAATATATCGGTGGGTGCGTCGAAGGTTCGTCTGCACCGGGCCCGGAAAGCCTTGCGTGATTTGGTCAATCGGGATTGACCAGCCCGGGTGCGATATCGCCCCGGTCGTGGCAGACTTCAGTAACCGGAGTTACGAGATCGATGACGCCAACGTTATCTTCAGAGTAGCCACGTCCCGCGCTCGCCCGAACTGCAGAGGAGACCAAACATGAGCACCGATGACCACGGCACGACCGTCACAAGTGACGAGCCGTCGGCGGCAACGTGCCCGGTGATGCACGCCGGACATCAGGCCGTCGGGGGCACGGCAAACCAACACTGGTGGCCGAATCAGCTC
>JABDOU010000169.1 GCA_013043085.1 Acidimicrobiia bacterium | reverse complement strand
GTCATGGGCAGGTACCCTCGCACAGTTGACGAGCTGGTCGGTGGCGCTCCTGATCCCGATGGCTGCTTTGATCGTCTACCGCCTTGTGGCACGACGGGATCTGCAGGCGGCGCGCCTGGAAGAAAGGCTGGCGAGAGAACGGGAAATCGTTTCGACCAAGGATCAGTTTCTCTCTAACCTGTCGCACGAGCTGAAAACACCTTTGACAAGCATCCTTGGATTTACCCTCGCCGTAGATGATTCATTCGAGGATCCCAATACGGTTGACTTTTCTGTGCTGAGCGAGGTCAACGACCTCGTTCTGGCGGATGCCGCCAAGCTCACGCGCATGATCGAAGACCTCCTCGTGATCGACAAAGCGGACGATCAGCTGGGTCTCGTGCCCGAGACAGCGCCGATTTCATGGTTGATTGACGAAAGCCTCGATACCTTTCGCCGCACGGGACTTGATATTGCAGCCGAAGGAGACATGGAACCCGTGAACGCCGACCCGGAAGCGGTCAAGCACATACTCCGGAATCTGATTGCAAACGCGACGGCTCACGGATCGCCTCCGGTAAGGGTCGTGGGCAAGCTTGTCGGCGATTCCTATTTCGTGGAAGTCCGGGATCGTGGGTCAGGGGTCGCCGAACACCGTCTCGAGACGCTCTTTCAGCGATACGTTCACGACGCCGACCAGCCCCTGATTGAAGGCTCCGTTGGGCTCGGAACTGCCGTGGCGCAGAAGCTGGCGGTGGCGATTGGTGGTGGCATTTCTTATCACCGCGAAGGAGACGAAACGGTGTTCTCTCTGCAGCTTCCCCACGTCACGATCCCGAATGAAAATGTTGCGTGAGTTTGCCTAGACGCCAACGTCGCGACGGTTGAAACCCAGGACTGCGATTGCCAGAAACAGAAGCGTCACAAAGGCCATTCCGAGAAATCCCAAGGCCGACACCGTGCCGGCAAGGGGCACGCTGTCCAGGTACCAGTAGAACGGTGAAGTCCCGCGAATCGACTCAAGAGAATCGACCACCGACCCGAGGCCGTACAGAAGAAAGAGTAGAGCCAGCAAGCCTCCGCTCGCTCCGATGGCCAACCCTCTACGTCCGCTGACTGCGGACACGGCCATAGCTACTGTCCCGAACAGTATCGAAAGCAGCGCCAACCCGAGGTTCACCCAGACCATTCCTTCGAGGGTCAAATCCAGTTCCCAAATGGGATTTGAGACGACCAGGACGAGAAAGATCACAGCCGATATCCCTACCATGAGCACCACCATGGCAAGCCATTTCTCGAGGACGACACGGGTTCGGCTCACGGGCAATGACAGCAACATGTCCATGGTTTTTGAGTCTTCTTCCGATGAAAGTGTCGTGGCGCCGATGGCGATGGCCCAGGCTGCAACCAGGATGGTGCCGAATCCGTCGTAGAGCTGACTGTTGACATACCCGACACCGGTGCTGAGAGCGGCTATGTCCTGGATTCCGAAGGCTGCAAGCATCGCTTCGGGCACGGATTCGAATAGCTCCGAGAATGATTCTTCTTTCAGTGATGGAAAGAAGGCAACGTTCAGAATCACATATAGCGTCATACCGATACCCCACCACATCAGCGTTTTGCGCCTATCCCAGATGCCCTTGCCTGTGAGTGTGCGAATCATGGTTCGTCCTCGTAGAAGGCCAGAAACACATCCTCGAGCTCGCCCTCGTGCGCCTCGAGTTCGACGACCTCGTGACGGGCCGCTGCCTTGACGATGGCATCGATTGGTCCCGTGCTCGTGATGATGAGCTTTGTTCCTTGAGTCGTGACTACGGAGACCCCCTCTAGCGTGCTGAACTCTGCTTCAGGCACGGGCTGTGAGAACGTGAAGGCAAGCACCCTGGTTGCTTCTCGTCTGAAGGCGCCGACCTCATCGACTCTGACGAGACCGCCATCCCGGATGATGGCCACCTGATCTGCGATTCGTTCCACTTCGGGAAGGACGTGCGATGAGAGAAACACAGTCGCCCCGTCGGAAACTGCGTCGGCGACCATGGCATAAAACTCCTGCTGAATAATGGGGTCGAGGCCGCCCGTAGGCTCATCCAGCATCAAAAGCTCCGGTCTGTGCATGAAGGCCTGAACCAGGCCGAGCTTCTGTCGATTGCCGGTCGAATAGTTGCGAACCGTGATACCCAGATCGAGATCTAGTCGCTCGGCGAGACGCTTTGCCTCCTGGCGCACATCTATCTTCCGCATGAACGAGAAGAATTCGACGATCTGATTGCCGGTCATACGCGGGTAGAGCGCCAGATCGCCGGGCATGAATCCGGTTCGGCTCCGAATCTCTCTCGAGTCCTCCTGGGCATCCAATCCGAAGACCCGAGCACTTCCGCTCGTGGGCCGTATGAAATCCATCAGTAGTCGGAACGTGGTGCTCTTTCCAGCACCGTTTGGCCCAAGGAATCCGAACACCTGGCCGGGCTGAATCGCGAGGTTGAGGTTTTCGACGCCTCGCGTTTGTCCATAGAACTTGGTGAGATCATTGGTTTCGACGATGGCAGTCATTGAGTTCTCGTCAGCTCGAGCATCCTTGAGGCGTGTCCGTTGAGGTCGAACGAAGGATCGATGTGCCGTGCGATGCCGAAACCGTTGAGAGCTGCGATGAGTGCTTCAATCCGAATTGTCGCTTCGGGGACTCCGATTTCCGGCCTATCTCGTAGCAGCGCGGTTGTGAACCGTTCGATCCTGTATCGGTGCCCGTTGGCAAATCGCTGCCTGATTGGTGCGTTGTTGCGGGTCGCCGAGACCGCGATTTGCAGGTAGACCTGAGCCATTGATGACTGTTCGGTCATGAATGTGACATAAGCGCTCACAAGGTCTTCGAGGGTGTCGTTGCCTTCGTCTCCAGGATCCATCGCGGCGATCGCCTCGCGAACCACGGTCAGAACGGCAGCTTCCTTCGTTTCAAAGAGATTATAAAACGAGCCGGCACGCACCCCCGCCAGATCGGTGATTGCCTTCAGGGTTATGCCCTCAACGCCAACGTCGGCCAACAGGGCCCGCGTTGCTTTCAGGATCCGCTCCCTGGTCTCGAGTCCTACCTTGTATCTGGCCATGGCACGTGTCCACCTGGTTGGCTGAGCAACTTAGTCGACAGTCAGCCGACCTGCGGACCCGATGCGTTTTGGGCACGGTCCCGATGGGGAATACCTGTGATCTATTTTGAGTTATAATTCAAAATAGAGTATATGCTCAAATTTGCACTGGAGAATTTGCTGAAGACGACCGATGTTCGAAGCGAAGCGATGTTCGAAGCGGGTTCTCGTAAGGAGCGGCCCGAGAAGGTCTTCCGATCGGCTCTAGCAGAGTCGATCAGGCCCAGATACCGTACTAATGAGGATCCGGGAGGATCCGGAAGTCAACGAAGGTTGGTGGGATATGACGCACTACAAGACGAACTTGCGGGACATCGAGTTCAACCTCTTTGAAGCGAATGACGGGGCAGAGTATTACGGGTCCGGTGAGTTCAGCGAGGTCGATCCCGCAACCGCTCGCCATATTCTCCGCGAGGTGGAGCGTTTGTCGGTGCATGAGTTTGCAGCCTCGTTTGAGGATGCCGATCGCAATCCTCCAGTGTTCGAGAATCATGAAGTGGTATTGCCCGACAGTCTGAAAGCTTCATTGGCAGCGTTCTACGACGGGGGATGGGACAAGCTGGCGTATCCCGTTGAGTTGGGTGGCTTCGGCGCCCCGCCGTCACTTCGGTGGGCAGCCCAGGAACTTCTGGTTGGCGCCAATCCTTCGGCCTACTTCTACGTTTCAGGTGGCCTGATGGGCCTGGTGCTGTACATGGTCGGAACTACCGAGCAGCAGGAGCGTTTCGTCAAGCCCATGATTGAGAACCGGTGGGGTGGAACCATGGTCCTCACGGAGCCTGACGCCGGGTCGGATGTGGGAGCGGGCACCACCAAAGCTATTCACGTTGAAGGCGATGTGTATCACCTCGAAGGCATAAAGCGCTTCATCACTTCGGGTGAGCAGGACTACAGCGACAACATCATTCATCTGGTCCTTGCGAGGCCGGAAGGTGCTCGACCCGGCACAAAAGGCCTCTCGATGTTCATCGTGCCCAAGTTCCACGTGAACGAAGACGGGACGCTCGGCGATCGCAACGGAGTGTTCGCCACCAACGTCGAAAAGAAAATGGGATTGAAGGCGTCGACGACATGTGAACTCTCCTTCGGAACCACTGAAACGCCAGCCGTCGGCTATTTGGTCGGTGGTGTTCATGACGGTATCAGGCAGATGTTTCACGTAATCGAATCGGCTCGCATGTTGATCGGTACCAAATCGATCGCGACGCTCTCGACCGGCTATCTCAACGCACTCGAGTTTGCGAACGAGCGAGTGCAATCCGCCGACCTAACCGAGGCAATGGACAAAACGGCACCGAGAGTCACGATCATCAGCCACCCCAATGTTCGCAGAATGCTGATGTTGCAGAAATCTCACGTCGAGGGCATGCGTGCTTTGCTGTACTTCACGGCCTGGGTTCAAGACCAGAAGGTTCGTTTCCCTGAAGATGAGGCATGGGACGCACTCGATGATCTCCTGTTGCCACTCGTCAAGGGGTACTCGTCCGAAAAGGCATACGAGTTGCTGGCGCAGTCGCTTCAGGTCTTCGGCGGATCAGGCTTCCTGCAGGATTATCCGATCGAGCAGTACATTCGCGACGCCAAGATCGACACGCTGTATGAAGGAACAACCGGAATCCAGGGTCTCGACCTCTTCTTCCGCAAAATCATCCGGGACCAGGGTCAGACCGTCACCAAATTGGCCGAACGCGTTCTCGAAGTCGTCAAAGGTGGCTCTGACGAATTCTCGGTCGAACGCGAGCTCCTCGGGAATGCCTTGGAAAACACCCAGGGACAGATTGGAGCCCTCGTCGGATATGCAATGGCCTCCCAATCAGACCCGACCGAGCTGTACAAGGCCGGGCTCCACACCAACCATCTTCTCGAAAGCTTGAGTGAGGTCGTCATAGGGTGGCTCCTGCTCCGCCATGCCGAGATTGCGCACGAAGCCCTTGCTGGAAGCGACGAATCGGATCGAGCGTTCTATGAGGGCAAGATTGCGTCTGCTCGCTTCTTCGCTCGAAATGTTCTTCCCGCAATCGAGCACCGCCGCCGCCTCGCCGAAACCGAGACCGGCTGGCTGATGGACCTTCCAACCGAAAGCTTCTGAAAACGGGGTTCGAATCGCATCGTGTTTCACGATGGTCCTGGCGGAAGCTTGCGGGATGTCCTCACATCGGTCCCCGGCCTGAGCCTCCCCAGCATGTCGGACGTCCTTTTGACGCCAATCGAGAGAAGCCCGGGCCATGCGTCCCGGGCTTCTCTCAGTTCAGAACTACCTCACCTAGCGGGCGTGGCGTTCCTGGTCGGACTCCGTCGGCGGGCGATACCTGCCCAGAGACCCTTCCTTCCCCCCATTTCGGCAATACACCAGATTTCCTAAAGGGCTAATCCCATCGAATGCACGTGACCTGGGCCGGCGAAATGCCTACGCTCTGAAGAGGTTCTTAGACATGAACGTCAGTACCCCGAGCTGTCCGACTACGCCTGCTGATTCGACGCTGGAGCGCGTGGAGGCATCCGCGCATTGACTCACGAGAAGCGCTAGCAGCAACACAATCCCGGCTGCGCCGAGCATCCATCCGATCCAGGAGGTTTCAGCACTGTCGTCGCCGCCACTGGTTCCGACTACGTGCTCAACCCCCGATTCAGCCGGCAGCGTCTCGGTATTGTCATCGATGATGTCGTCAAGAGCATCTTTGGCGCGATCGAAGAGTCCTTCGGCAGCTGCGGCCGCCCCGCCGATTGCACCCGTTATGGCTGCGCCTGCCGTTTCCAGCATCCCATCGTCTTCCGCCACATCGCCATCGTCCGACACGAGCGAGTCTGCACCGGTGTCACTCGCCGATGATTCCATCATGGCATCGACCTCGGAAGCCATCTCTTCTCTCTCGCCTTTGATCCGGTCGAGGATCTCGCGAGCTTTCTCGGCAGCGTCGGCGCCTGCATCCTCGGATCCGGCCTCGGCGCCAAACTTCTCGGGTCCGTTGTCACTCATCGTTTCTCCTCTTGTGGGCCAGGTATCGACCAGGCTTCTTGTTCGATGCCGAACAAATATACATACGGCCTAGGGTCATCGTCCGTGCGCGATTAGCGTCAGACGACTCTTATCGGTAGGAATGCAAGTATGGCTCGTAAGTTGGCGCCGCGCATGGCGTTCGCTCTCATCTCAACGCTCACAGTGGTTGCGTGCGGCAACGTACTCGTTCAGGTCGAGCCGGTAAACACTCCAAGCGAGGCCGTGGTTGAGGTCGAAACCACAGTTGCAGTGACCGCCACGACGACCGCTCCCGGTGTTTGCGACTCAACATTTTCTATCTCGAGTGAGGGCGTCGTCGAGGACGATCGGCTCGACGAGATCTCGGGTGTGGCCTGGGCGTCTGCGGATCCCGGCGTGCTCTGGGTTCACAACGACTCGGGCGATGTCCCTCGGGTCTTTGCCGTTGGTCTCGATGGGCAGACGAAGAGCGTGCACGAACTCGCCGGAGCGAAAGCTCGCGATTGGGAGGACATGGCGATCTCTGACGGCGTGGTGTACATCGGCGACATCGGCGA
>JABDOU010000150.1 GCA_013043085.1 Acidimicrobiia bacterium | reverse complement strand
ACCTGGCGTTCTTCCCGGTAGCGATCAATACGCTGCGCGGCCTTCGATCGCCCGCAGCGACGGCAACGGAACTCATGCGGTCATATGCGGCGTCACCCAACCAGACGCTCTTCAAGCTGCAGATCCCGGCCGCGTTGCCGTACCTTTTTCCCGCGTTGAAGGTGGCGGCGACCGCATCGGTGATCGGCGCGATCGTCGGAGAACTTCCCGCGGGGCTTGCCGAAGGCCTCGGCCGAGCCATCCTCGGGTTTGCTTCATCGTTCTCTTCATCGCCAGAAAAGCTGTTTGCCTCGGTTGTGGTGTCTGCCCTCGTTGGTTTGGTATTCGTCGGTGTTGTGGCCTTGATCGAACGGTTGGTGCTGCCGTCGACGAGAAGGATCGATGCCACGGTCGTGAAACCATGACAAATGCAGTGAAGTTCAGCAACGTGTCGATGACCTTCAACGAGGGCAAGGAGAATCAGGTCCACGCCCTGTCGGATATCGATCTGGCCATCGAACCGGGTGAGTTCGTATCGCTCATCGGACCCTCTGGCTGCGGAAAGTCAACGCTTCTGCGCCTTGTCGGGGATCTCGCGGTCGGAACCGGCGGCCAGGTCGAGGTAAACGGCAAACCTGCCCATCAGGCTCGGATCGATCGCGACTACGGCATGGTGTTTCAATCTGCCACTCTTCTCGACTGGCGCAAGGTGCTCGCCAACGTCACGCTCCCGCTCGAGATCATGGGCAAAGGCTCCGCAGAAAGGGAGGAACGAGGACGAGCGATGCTTGACCTGGTTCAACTGTCCGGCTTCGAAGACCACTATCCGTGGCAATTGTCAGGAGGCATGCAACAGCGCGTTGCCATCGCCCGCGCTCTTGCATTCGAGCCGTCTTTGCTCCTCATGGATGAACCGTTCGGCGCGTTGGATGAAATGACTCGTGAACGGATGCAGTCCGAACTTCTCAGTATTTGGCACGCGACCGAAACCACGGTCATATTCGTGACTCACTCGATTCCCGAAGCCGTGTTTCTTTCGACGAAAGTCATCGTCATGTCGCCGCGTCCAGGTCGAATCGTCGACGTCATCGATATCGATCTTGGTCAGCCACGAACTCCCGACACACGAGAGGAACCCCGGTTTTATGAACTCCTCACGGTCGTGCGGGAGAGCCTGCGCCGGGTCGAACACTGATGCCCAGGACGTCTCCTTTTCCATCAGGGCCCAACACATGACACGCTTGCAGAACTGGGTACCTGCGGCCGTGTTGTTCATCGGCGGCCTCGGCGTGTGGGAGGGCATCGTGAGAGCTTTTTCGATCAAGGGCTTCATCCTGCCCGCTCCTTCGGCCATCGCACTGGCCTTCACCGAGGAGTGGTCCGCTTTGCGGGTCGCCGGATTCTCGACATTTGCCACCGCCATCGCCGGCCTCGCCGTTGGTGCAACGCTGGCAGTGCTCGCCGCGCTCGCTGCCGCCAGGTGGACGCCGGTTCGGGAAGGGGCTATGCCGCTGGCGATCGCGGCCAACTCAACACCCATCATCGTTTTGGCGCCGATCGCAAATTCATGGTTCGGCCTGCGCAGTGCGTGGGGCACAGTTCTGGTCGTCGCGGTGCTCGTGTTCTTCCCGATCATGATCAACCTCGTAAAGGGGCTGTTATCTGCTGAGACCTCTCAACTCGAACTGCTGGACTCCTATGCCGCCACCGATCGGAGTGTTCTCTGGAAGCTCAGATTGCCCGGCGCCTTGCCGTACCTGTTTTCGGCCCTCAAAGTTGCGGCCGCGCTGAGCCTCATCGGCGCAATCGTCAAGGAATATTTCGGTGGATCACAGGAACGCCTCGGGCAGTACATCACCAGCAAGGCCGGCCTCTTTCAGTTCGAAGAGGCGTGGGCCGCGATTGTCCTGGCGTCCGCGTTCGGCATACTCGTCTACCTGACGATATCGATCATCGAACGCATGGCGATTCCCTGGCACGTTTCCATCCGCAACGTTTAGCAACCCCACGGGCTTTCGAGTAGCGTCGATTCGAGACCGGGCACGGACCGACCGAGAGGATGCGCGACGATGAAGAGACTTATTGCATGTTTGTTGGCGATGAGCATGATCGCTGCTGCTTGTGGCGGCGGCGATTCCGCAGGCGAAGGCGAAACTACAACCACAGCTGCGGGAAGTGAGACTCCGACGGAGATGACCACGGTCAATCTCCAGCTCCAGTGGTTCGCTCAATCACAGTTCGCCGGTTATTACGCAGCGAAGGCACTCGGGTACTACTCCGACGAGGGCCTCGACGTCAACATCCTCGAAGGCGCCGTGGACATAGTGCCGCAGCAAGTAGTCGCGACCGGCGGAGCCGAATTCGGGCTGGCCTGGGTGCCCAAAGCACTCGTATCGAACGAAGAAGGTGCCGGCCTCGTGAACGTCGCCCAGGTTTTTCAACGAAGCGGCACGCTCATGGTTTCGTGGGCCGATAGCGGCATCGAATCCCCTGAGGATTGGGAAGGCAAAGTCATCGGCAACTGGGGCTTCGGCAACGAGTTCGAGTTGACAGCCGCCATCGAGAAATTCGGCGTGACACCTGCCGAACTGGTCGCCCAGAACTTTGACATGGAAGCCCTTCTCAACCGCGAAATCGACGCTGCCGAGGCGATGATCTACAACGAATACGCACAGGTTCTCGAAGCGGTAAACGAAGAAACCGGCGAGCTCTACCAACCTTCCGACCTCAATGTCATCGACTTCAACGAGGTCGGCACTGCGATGTTGCAAGATGCCGTCTGGGTCACACAAGGCTACGCCGACGACAACCCGGATGTAGTCGAGCGCTTTCTGAAAGCCTCCTTTGAGGGTTGGATCTACTGTCGGGACAACGCCGAAGAGTGCGCCGATATCGTGTTGCAGGCAGGCCCCACACTCGGTCGCTCGCATCAGATTTGGCAGATGAACGAAATCAACGGGCTCATCTGGCCATCACCAGGTGGCATAGGTGTCATGGATCAGGCGCTCTGGGATCAGACCATCGAGGTTGCAACGAGCCAGGGGGTCATCGCAGCTGAT
This sequence comes from Acidimicrobiia bacterium, assembly GCA_013043085.1. Classification (GTDB taxonomy): domain Bacteria; phylum Actinomycetota; class Acidimicrobiia; order Spongiisociales; family SHLN01; genus JABDOU01. The sequence continues at coordinate 1,613 of JABDOU010000150.1, read as the reverse complement.
CCGGGACCCGGCGCTTTTGAGACCAAGTTTGCCGAGGCCGCGGTAGCTGCCCTCGAAGCCGAAGGGCTGGACGTAACGGGTGAGAGCTGGCAGCCGATCGAGGTACAACTCGCCGAAGGTGGCGAATAGCTCCTACACCGTTCGATGACGAATTGAGCGACGCTCTCTTTGTTCCTGACGGCGACGGCTACCTCGCGACCGAATGGTCGCGAGGTGGCTGGGACGACAATCTCCTTCACGGCGGCCCTCCCGCAGGGCTGATGGCATGGGCGATTGAGCGTCACCCGACCCCGGTAGCGATGCACCTTGCGCGGGTGACGTTCGATCTGTTTCGACCAATCCCACTTACACGTCTCCACATCGACGTGACGACACTGAGAGCAGGTAGGCGGATCCAGGTCGATCGGGCGACGCTCAGTCACGATGGTTCGATATTGGCCAACGCTATTGCGTTGCGGATCCGTCAGACTTCGGTAGTTCTGGAGGATGTCGTCAGAGAGCCATGGCAGCCTCCAGGCCTGCCAGAAACTCACCCTCATCTGGAGTGGATGCAACCCTGGAGCGCCGATCGGTTGACGCGGTATCACAGGACCACCGTCGAAACGCGCAGCGTCGATCGATCCATGGAGAATCGCGGTCCAGGAACCGCCTGGCATCGTTTGACGGTGCCGGTGGTGGCAGGTGAGGACACCTCGCCAACGGTGCAGGCCTGCGCCATCGCGGACATGCTGAACGGCGTCAGCCAGACGTTGAGCACCAACTCCTGGGTCTATGTGAACCCTGACATCACCGTCTACATGAATCGTGCGCCACTATCCGATTGGATCGGCATCCAGGGCCACAGTGATCCTCATGCTGGCGGTATAGGGGTCAATCAGGGAATCCTCTTCGACACAACCGGCCGCTTCGGTGCTGTCGCGATGGCGCAGCTGATTGAACCTGCCAGACATCGTCCGCCTGGATTCGCCGACGAGGCATAGGACCACCGCACCATTCTTGCGACTTTGAGGAGGTATTTACCACTTTTCGCATGCGCCTGAGGAGAAATCGCAATACGCTGAATACGGGAGATCTGGCGGACGGGAACCTCGCATGGTGGTATGGCAAGCACGCAGAACGTCGCTGTTCGCCGCGCTGTTCGCGATTCTTATCACGGGTCTTCTCACGGGTCTTTTTACGGGGGCCTTTGCAGCTTCGGCTGTCGCGCTCGAAGCGGATCAGCTGGTGTCCCATGACCCGCGAACCGGCGTCTGGACCATGCCGGACGGACGCACGTTCTACTACGGAGATCCAGCCGACCAGCCCATCATGTGTGACTGGGACGGCGACGACATCGACACCGTTGGCTTATACAGATCCCGAACAGGCTTCCTGCACCTTCGGCAATCAAATAGCCAGGGTTTCAGCGATATACAGATCTTCTACGGAATCCCCGACGACGAACCCGTGTGCGGTGACTGGGACGGCGACGGAATCGACTCGATCGGTATATACCGCCCATCGGAACACCGGTTCTATTTGAGGAACTCAAACACCCAGGGATTTGCGGATCTCGACTTCGAGTTCCCTGGTGGGATGGGAACTCCGGTCGCGGGAGATTGGAACGGTGATGG
>JABDOU010000144.1 GCA_013043085.1 Acidimicrobiia bacterium | reverse complement strand
CGATAGTTTCGGGCTGATCGTAAAACTCACGCCTCGAGGTCGGGAGTGGAGCTCAATCCCTTATGTGGTTGCAATCTTCGTCGGCAGGGGTTGGGAAAGAGGAAGAGCCAGGGTCTCCCGACGTCGGGTGAACGCCTGGCCCGGCCCGTAAAGGGCGCTGAACTCGTGGGTTCGGGCTGACTAGGCCGGGAGCGGCTCGTTGAGCCAGCCGTTTTGGTGAGCCATTGCCACGGCCTGCACCTGCGAGTTCACTTCGAGCTTTTGCAATACCGATTTGATATGACTGCGGACAGTATTGACCGAGGTATATGACGATTCCGCAATCTCTGTTGCGCTGCGTCCGGATGATATCTCTGCCAGAATTGCCATCTCGCGGGTCGTCAATCGCTCGTATTTTCTGCGTTTGTCCCGTTCGATCTGTTTCATCTCTCGCATGACCAGCTGCATTTCCTGTAGATATGCCTTGGTTACGAGGACCTTTCCGGCGAGGATGTCGTCGATCGTTTGCAGGAGTTCGTTGTAGGGCTGGCCCATGTTGAGAATGGCTGATGCGCCCGCCACGATGCACCTGGCTTCTACGACGCGATTCGCCGGGCAGATCACGAGAACCTTGGTGTCCAGTGCCGACAGTTGCTTGATGAGGTCAGGACGGTCGTGTCGATCTCCGATGATCACGATATCGGGTCGAACGGATGCGACGCTCTTCAAGACTTCGGTGGCCTGGGCTCCGGACGTCGAGACGACGTTCATGTGATTGGACTGCAAAGCGACGCGCAACGCGTCCATCACGAGTCGTTCCTGACCCACGAGGAGCACGCGATGCTGCTTCGCACCGTTGGCGCTTGCCGCGCCATTTCCCATTACCACCAACCCACCTCGAACCTTCCCGCCATGTCCCGGTGACGCCGATCATTCATCGGCACCCATCAGACCGTGTTAGTCCACGCATGAGATTAACGAAGTCGCGTGGAACGCGCCACTCAAAGTCACCTTCTTGTCACTTTTTTCGAAGGACTTCGCGAGATACGGGAGAACTTCGCGCATTTCCTCGGGAACTTCGCGAGCGGCACCCGCCGTCCCACCGACGACGTAACACACAGACGTAACACATAAGGGCCGCCAACGGTCAATCAAAAACGGAGTAACAAGATGAAAAGAACGGTTCCAGACCTGAAGCGGCTCGTAGCACTGCTGTTGGCCTTTGCGATGGTGGCGGCGGCATGCGCGAGCGGCGATGAGGCGCTCTCGGACGCCGAAATGGCGCCAACCGAATCACTTTCGTATGACCCGAACGCGGCGAATATCTCGAACCGCTCGATCCTCGGATCCACCGGTGAAGGTGAAAATGTTCAGGATGCGCAGCAGGCGCCCAAAGGCGATGAATTCTCGGGAGACGGTGGGGTTGAGCCTGCGGTGCTACAGACTGACGTCATCGGGCGCGACATCATCTATTTCGCCCAGATGCAAATGTCGGCAGCCGACGTGGCCGAAGCAAGCCGGGAGGCCTCACGGCTGATCCAGGGTCTCGGTGGTTTCTTGTTCGGACAGCAATCGCAAGGTGGGGCAAACGCCACGAGCACGCTCACGTTCAAGGTCTTCCCGAAGGACTTTCAGGAGGCGCTCGATCGGCTGGGTTCGATCGGCGAAATCCGAAGCCAGAGCATCACTGCTGACGACGTCACCGAGCGAATCGTGGATATCGAAAGCCGCATCGTCACAGCCCAGGCGAGCGTTACCCGACTGCAGGCGTTCCTGGCCGAGGCTTCGGACATCAACACCATCGCGACTCTGGAAAAGCAGCTTCTCGAGCGCGAAACTCAGCTCGAAACGCTGCGTGGGCAGCTTCGAACACTCGAGGATCAGGTGGCATTGGCCACAATCGTTCTGAGCATTGTGCAGAAGAACAGCGCTCCGTCGATCGATCTGTTCGTCACCCATTACGAAGGCCACAACACCGGCGTGTCCTGCCCGGGCGGCGAGCTGTTCCGAATCGAGCAAGAGACTCCGGTCACCATCTGCTACGAGATCATGAATACGGGTGACACGGCACTTGCGAACATCGAGCTGATCGATGCGACGCTCGACATCGAGCTCGACGAACTGACACTCGTGAGTGGAGATCCCACCGCACCCCTCGAACCAGGTGACTCGTTTGTGGTCGCTCACGAGTTGGTTGCTTCCGAAAATATTCGGTTCAACACGAACGTTTCGGCGACGCCGGTTGACGACGAAGGTGAACCGATCGGCGGACGCACTGTTGGCGACACCGATTCCGGAATCATCACAACGTTCGAGCCAGAGGGAATCCCAACCTTCATGGATGGCCTGGCTGCGAGCCTCGAGGTGTTTGTGGCCGTCATGTTGTACGCCGTGCTTCTGCTTGGCGCAGCTCTGCCGTTCCTCGGCCTTGCGCTGGTGATCTGGTTGGTCTGGCGTCGTTGGCCTCGTCGCAACGACGGAGCCGGTTCTCCCGTGCCCGACGCCGACGTCGAAGGTGACGTCGAAGAGTTGGTCGACGCCTAGACCGGGTGCCCCCGGGTTTTTCGGACACGGTGTCTGGAAGGCCCGGGGGTAGCCTTTTTTTATGATTGATTTCAAGAATCGGGTGGCCATTGTGACGGGCGCAGGCGGCGGTCTCGGCAAACAGCACGCTCTCCTTCTAGCCGAATTGGGAGCTGCCGTTGTCGTCAACGATCTGGGCGGGGCGGTTGACGGCACCGGGGCAGGATCGGCTGCCGCCGACGAGGTCGTGGAAGACATCGTCGAGGCCGGGGGAGCGGCGGTCGCCGAATACTCATCGGTGGCGACACCCGAAGGTGGCAGCGCCATTGTCCAGAAGGCTCTCGACGAATTTGGCCGAATCGATGTTGTGATCAACAATGCCGGCATCCTCCGTGACAAATCGTTTGGCAAGATGAGTCCCGGGGAGGTCGAACTCGTGCTCGACGTTCATCTCAGAGGCGCGTTCTATGTGACCATGGCGGCGTTCGGGCACATGAAGGAACAGGCGTATGGCCGGGTCGTCGTCACCACGTCTGGCTCGGGCTTGTTCGGCAACTTCGGTCAGACCAACTATGGCGCCGCGAAGGCGGGTCTTGTCGGTCTGACGAACGTGTTGGCGATCGAAGGCGCCAAGTACAACATCAAGGCCAACGCGGTTGCGCCGATTGCGACGACGCGAATGACCGATGGTCTCCTTGCAGGTATTGACGGCTTCCGGGATGCGTTCGGACCTGCTCAGGTTTCGCCCGCCGTTGCGTATCTGGCTTCCGAAGATTGCGAGCTCACCGGCGAGATCTGGTCGGTCGGTGGAGGAACCGTGAGCCGGGTATTCATCGGCTTGACCCAGGGCTACGCCAAACCCCTTTCGGAAGGTCCTATCACGATTTCAGACATCGAAAACAACGTCGCTGAGATCAGGTCGACCGACGGGTTCGTGATTCCCGAGACCAGCGCGGACGAATTCTCCAAGATCGTACCGAAGCTCTCGAGATGAACTCGACCAAAGAGGAGTGGCGAGCCTGGGCGAAAGAGCTCATTCTCGGCGCCGACGCCTCGAGCATATCGAGAGAAATGGTGCGGCATCTCGCCTCGTGGGGTCCGATCCGGGAGGCATCGTGGATACTCCTGTACATGCCTTTGAAGGGTGAACCGGACGTCACGGGTCTCATGGACGGACTCGTCAACTCCTCGTTTGCGACAACCCGGACCCCTCTCAAGGGTCCACTGACTATTCACCCGGCTGATGTTCCGATGGAGCGTCATCGGTTCGGGTACATGCAGCCTGCCGCCGATGCCGAGGAGATCGAGCCGTCCATGATTGATGTAGTGCTCGTGCCGGGGCTTGCCTTCGATCGCAGAGGCAACCGGCTTGGATGGGGTGCCGGCTACTACGACCAGTTGCTGGTTCGGATGGAGCCCGAAACCTATACCGTCGGCGTTGTGCCCCAGGAGCGGATCGTGCTTTCGCTTCCCCACGAGGCGCATGATGTGCCGGTGAGCCACCTCGTCACCGAAGACGGGGTGGTTGCGGCTTCCAAAAAATAGGGCCTCCAACTCATCCCCATGTCGGTCCGCGGCCAGTACGTTGATGCGGGTAGGCACCGGGAGACCAATGAGACAGCGATTGGCGGGGCTGGCAGTGGTAGCCCTGCTGGCTGTGGCCCTCATATCCATGATCAACGGAGAAGGTTCGGCGCGGGCATCCGGGCCGAATGATCAGGTGGCTCTCTTCAACGTCACAACCGGAGAGTGGACAATCCGATACACCGATGGAAGCTCGAGTTCGTTCTTCTATGGCAATCCGGGAGACACGCCTCTTCTGGGCGATTGGGACTGCGACGGGATTGCAACCGTTGGGATGTTTCGACCATCGAATGGCTTCGTATACCTGCGTGATACCAACACGTTTGGAGTAGCCGATCGGGAGTTTTATTACGGCCTCGGCGGTGACATTCCGCTGGTGGGGGATTGGAACCATGACGGATGTGACACGTTGTCCATTTATCGGGCCGGCAAAGTCTTCGTGGCCAATCAGCTCGGTACGGTTACCGCCGAGTTCTCGTTCGACTTCGGTAACCCCGGTGACCGTCCCTTTGCAGGCGACTTCGACGGTGACGGCATCGACTCGGTCGGCCTCTATCGCGACACGAGCGGCTTCGCGTACTTTCGTAACAGCCTCGATTCCGGGATCGCCGAATACTCCTTCTATTACGGCGAGCCCTCGGACCGGATACTTGCCGGCGATTGGGACGGCGACGGCGACGATTCCGTCGGCATATTCCGACCCGCAGACGGCATTTTCTACCTCTCCTACGAGAATCAACAGGGCGCAGCCGACCTAGAGGTTCCCTTCATGTCAGGCAACTTCATGCCACTCTCGGGTCGGGTTGAAGAGAATCCGGTTGCGACCACAAACACAACCACAACGACGACCACAAGCACAACGACGACCACTACGACGACTCTCCCGGCTGAGCCTTTCACACTCATGGCGCTGGGGGATTCGATCACCGAGGGCTATACGACCAACCAGGGCGGGTACTCCGGAAACACATATCGCTACTACCTGTGGCACGATCTGAATGCTGCGGGGCATTCGGTGGATTTCGTTGGATCTTTCACGACCCCCGGTAATGGCAGCTACGCGGACCCCAACTTCGATCAGGACCACCAAGCCCGTTCGGGAGCCAACACGGCCGAACTGCTTGTCGAATCGGCCGACGCAATCGCGACATTCCATCCAGATGTGGCAATCGTCCAGATTGGCGTGAACGACATCTGGGG
>JABDOU010000141.1 GCA_013043085.1 Acidimicrobiia bacterium | reverse complement strand
GGACGGTACAGGGCTGGACGATGGCATTGTCGTCGTCAACCAGGCCACGGCCACCGAGCTGGAGTCAATTCCGGGCGTTGGCGCGGTTCTGGCGAAACGCATTGTCAGTCTCCGGGAGACGTCGGGGCATTTCACGACCGTCGAAGATCTATTGGACGTACCCGGGATTGGCGAGGCGAAGCTCGCGGCGATGCGAGAGTTCATCCAGGTTCCGTGAAAACGTTCTGGCGATCCATTCCGTTCACGAGTCGCGGAATGCTGCTAGCCGCGGTCGTGACGTGGATCGGCGTGGGATCGGGACGCATCCTCCCGGCCGGCGGGATGCTCCTCGCGGCAGCTGTGGCAGCGTCGGTTGTCCTTGCGCGACGAAAGTTGACCTTCTGGGTCGTAGTCCTGCTTGTGGGACTTGCGAGCGGTTTTGCCTCTCAGGCACGCGATCACGCTGTTGGACAGGCGTGGGTACCCGACGGACCGATCTCCATGGAAGTTGGGGTGTTGGCAGGCCCCTACCCGTTCGGAGATGCTCACAGGTATGTCGTGAGGCCTGGCTCGCTCGGAACGTCGGTCTGGCGAGGCCCGCCGGTAGCTGTCGTGTTCGAGAGCACAACCGACGCCAGGGTCGGCGATGTCCTCATGGTTCATGGCTCGATGCGGCCGGAACCAACCCACGTCCGAGGGCGGCCGGTATCAGGCACGCTGCAGGTTGACGACTACGTACGAACCCGGGAAAGCTCGAATCCGTTCATACGGGTCGGCAATGCGGTGAGAGCCAGGGTCATGGATGCGACAGCAGGCGGGGGACCCGGTCGCAGCCTTGTTGCCGGGTTCTTGATCGGCGACACGGGCGGGGTGGCTGCCGCCGACATTGAGGCGATGCGACAGGCCGGTTTGTCCCATTTTGTCGCAGTCTCAGGGAGCAACGTGGCGCTCTTCCTGGCAGGTTGGTGGATGGTGACGTTGCCGTTGTCGCTCAACTCACGACTGCGAGCGTGGCTAGGGCTTGCGGCGTTGGGTGTATTCGTGATCGCGACTCGATGGGAACCCTCGGTGGTACGTGCGTCCGGCATGGCAGCTTTGGTGCTCGCCGGGCGTCTCGTCACATGGCCGGTGGATCGTTGGATGGCACTGGGAATCACCGTTGTTTGCGTACTGCTCGTGTCGCCGGAGTTGTCCGGTGCGCTCGGATTTCAGCTCTCCGTGGCAGCAACGGCCGGTGTGATGGCGTCCCCTCGACCGGATCGGCGGCCGGTGTGGTTGTGGTCGACTCTCTACGTGACGCTGGGAGCACAGCTCGCTGTGGCACCGTTGCTCCTTCGTCTGGGAACCATCCCGCTACTCGCCCCGGTGGCAAACCTGCTGGCGGCACCGCTTGTCACGCTCTCGACCACCATCGCGATGGTGGGCGTCCTGATCGGAAGCGAGTTCTTGGTGGGCGTAGCAGCCTGGCTTGCAGATCGAGTGCTCGGCGTTGCGTGGGCGGTATTCGGCGGCCCGCAGCTGACCTCGTTGGGACTTGTCGCCGTGCTTGCCGGGGGATTGGCGATGCGTTCTGTACGAATGAGGCCACTGGTCGTGGCAGTGGTCGTCGTCGGTTTGACCCTTGGTCGGCCCTCGGGTCGGTCACCCCGCCATCCGACTGTGGTGTTCGTTGATGTGGGCCAAGGAGATTCGACGATTCTTCTGGGACCGGGGGGAGAGGTGGTGCTCATCGACGGTGGACCCGACCCTGTCGGAGCATTGAGGGAGCTGTCATCCAGGTCTGTGACGTCGGTTGACCTCATGATCGTCAGCCACCTGCACGCCGACCATGTGACCGGCCTCGTGCCCGTGATCAGCGCATTCCCGGTCGGGTCGTTGTGGCATTCCGGGCATCCCAACGCGGTTGGACCGTATGAGGAGCTTCTCGAAGAGGCCGCTGCGTTTGGGATTCAGATCCGGGTTCCCCCGGTTGGCACCGTTGAACACATCGGACCGTTTTCGCTCGAGGTGATTGCCCCGCTCCGACGATACAAGAATCCGAACGATCAGTCGCTTGTGGTAAAGGTGAGCGTCGGAGAGCGCTCGGTGCTCTTCACAGGTGATGTCGAGATCGTCGCTCAGTCCGAACTGCAGCCGGTAAACGCTGACGTGCTCAAGGTGCCGCACCAGGGGGCAGCCACAAGCGATCCTGACTGGCTCGTGGCTATTGGTTCGAAAGTCGCCATCATTCCGGTCGGAAACAACGCGTACGGCCACCCATCTACCGACATCATTGCTGCTTTGGACAGCGCCGGAACCGAAGTGCTTCGGACGGATCTCAACGGTGACATCACGCTCACGTTTGCTCAACACGGTCTCGAATGGGATGTCGACCGCTGCGACGAACCCGGCTGCCCACCCTTCGACTAACGTCCGTGGCCATGGAGTTGGTAGCAGTGGTTGGGCCTCGCGATGCAGGTCCGGGTGAACGAGAATTGATGCTGAAAGAGGCGATGGCTCTCGTCGGCGATGGCCCTGATCCGATGCGGATTGACGTTCCCGGAAAGGGCTCTGGCGAGCCGGCAGGCGAAGGCACGATGCGCCAGATCATGGAGCCGGTGATCCCCGCATTGCAGAGCGGCAGTTTGTTCGGGGCCAATCCGCCACTGCTTCTCGTCGACGCGCAGAATCTCCAGGCCGCGGAGGCTGCGATTATTGGGGAGATGGTGTCGCCACCGGCGGAAGGGGTTCGCTTGATCCTCGTGTCAACCGGTTCACTTCCTACGTCGTTGGCCAGGGTGGTAAAAGAACACGGCAAGACTCAGCGGGTCGCACGCCTGCGTGAGCGCGATGCCATCGGATGGCTTGCGACTGAGGCAAAACACCGCAACCTCTCGCTTGACGCCCAAGCCCGGGAAGCTCTGATCTCCCGGTTTGGTACGGATCTCGCATCGATCGGTGCCGCTCTCGACCAGCTTCGCGAATCGGATGGTCCGGTAACCGGCGATTCGATTAGAGATCGATTCAAGAATCGGCCAGAAGAACCGGTCTGGTTGTTTTCCGACGCGGTGGCGGCCGGAGATGTTCAAGAGTCGCTGCGGCGTCTGGCCGACTTCCTGACACATTCGCATCCGCTCATCTTGCTTGCCTATCTGGAGGGCGATTTGCGGCGCCGCGCGCTGGCGGCCGCAGCCCCTGATCTGGGAACCCTGACGACGTGGCTGGGTGTCCAGCCGGACAACTACCCGGCCAAGAAGGCATGGCGCCAGCGATCCCAGACGTCGGACAGCGAACTTCGTCGCGCTATCGCCGCTCTCGCCCGGGCTGACCGTGTTCTCAAGACCCAGCCGGAGGAGACCCACGTCGTGACGCTCGAACGCCTCACGGTTGCGCTGTGCCGGTGGTTTGGTGGCCAGGCGGTCAGGCGATGAACGACACAAATCGCGTATCCCGGCTGGCGACAGGTCTCCTGGTCTTGATGACGATCATTTTCATGATCGCGCTCTGGGTCGAGCAGACCTATTCGTGGGTCGGTTTCATACGTGCAACGGCCGAGGCTTCCATGGTTGGAGCTCTCGCCGACTGGTTCGCCGTCACCGCGCTCTTCCGCCACCCGCTTGGTCTCAAGATCCCCCACACAGCGATCATCCCAAGCCGAAAGGACCAGCTCGGACGGGCTCTCGGCAGTTTCATGAAAGAGAGTTTCTTGTCTCCGGACAACATCGAAACCCGCATTCGTGATATCGATGTTTCCCAACGGATATCAGACTGGCTTGGACAGCCCGGCGCCGCGCACAGAATGGCGGTGAGGATCGCCGATGGGCTGGGCACCGTGGCCGGCAATCTCGACGATGACCGGATCGCTGAAGCTCTCCGCACGATTGTCGTGGAACGTTTGCGTTCGTTGCCAATAACCCCTCTGGTTCGGGAGTGGGCCGCGCTCGCAACCGGAGAAGGTCGAATCGATGGCTTGCTCGACAGCGTCATGCCGTATTTCGTGTCTGCGATTGCCAGCAATGAGGATCGGCTCGAAACCGCTCTGTCGGAGGCATCTCCGTGGTGGGTACCGAGACAGGTAGACGCGGTGATCATGCAGCAAGCCGTCGACGTGGTGGCCCGTTTCGCGAAGCACGTTGCCGAGGATCCCGATCATCCGTTTCGAGGGACGTTTGCCTCGATGGTCGACGATCAGGTTCAACGCCTCGAATCCGACCCACTGATCGAAAAGCGCCTTGAAGAGTTCAAAGAAGAGTTGGTTCAACATCCCGCCGTACAAGGCTTGTTGGACGGAGTCTGGCAGTCGACCAAGAGCGATCTCCAAAAGCAAGCTGAAGCCGGGGAGGGCGAGCTGGTCGCTCGCATCGAGGAAGCCGTAACCCGATTCGCGTCATCATTGCGGAAAGATGAAGATCTGCGCCGAAGAATCGATGATCGGGTTTTGAACATCAGCCGCGAGCTCGTAGAACGATTCGAGGAGGATGTGTCGAATCTGGTGGAGGCGACCGTTGCGTCGTGGGATACAGACGAGACGACCAAGAGAATCGAAAACCTCATCGGGCGCGACCTGCAGTTCATCAGGATCAGCGGCACGGTGGTTGGCGGAGTGGCCGGCCTGGTCATTTACACGCTGAGCCAACTCGTTTCCTGATCAAATCTCCAGAAGCGACATGGCCAATCGTCCAGAACCCGGGATGAGCCGGGTTCGTCCATCGTTGCAAACGACCAGGGCCGTTTTCGTGTAGTCGCGGTTGATGAGCGCGGTGGCAATCCACATTGTGTTCGACCCCTGCTGTCCGAGAGCGATGTTGCTCTTGGGTGGTCCAGGAGCCCATCCCATCCCCTGGTTGGCTCCGTGTCCGGGAGGAACCGAGGTCAGGTGTTCGATGCTCGACGGATTGAGAAAGTCGCCGCCGCGATTGAGGAAAACCAGATGGAATTTTGCCCAATCATGGATATCGAGGTGGAGTCGACCTGCCGGGCTCATGATCGGCGGATTGTCCGAACGAGGATTGGACGGCGGAACTGGCCTGCCTCGTCCCACGTGCGTGCCTCCCAACGCCAATCGGCCCCGGTGGCCAGACGGCCGCGGTGGTGCGCCGAATCCACTCGAACGAATGCCGAGTGGCTCAAGGACGTGGGTGCCCAATGCCTCCTCAAATGTCGTACCGCAGATCCTCTCGATAGCGGTGCCCACGAGCGTGTAGCCAAGATTCGAGTATCGAGTCTGTCCTGGATTGCGTGGTGGCTTCTGAAGTGTTGCATGAGCGAGCTCTCGACGCTGGTCCACGACCGGCAAGGCTGACCGCAGCGCGGCGTTCATGCTCGCCACGCTCATGTTCGGACGTACGCCGCCTTTATGGCGCAGAACGTCGTCCACCGAAATGGTGTTCCAACCGGAGGCGCTGTTGTGCTCGCCGAGCAGTCCGGCCAACGGCGCCTTCCAGCTCGCGTCTCCGCGCTCAACAAGCCGGGCATATAGTGCTGCTGTCATCGACTTGGCACATGATCCGATGTGCCACAGCTCGGTTTCCGAAATTGGCGTGCTTCCGCCGCGAGTCGTCGTTCCGACGAACGCGGCCGAAAGGCTGCCCTCCTTTGTGAGTAGCCCCGCAGCGGCCCCCGGCACCTTGTATCGACGCCGAAAATCGGTGAGCAACGTCGACAGCGAACCTGCCATTCAGGAAAAGTGAGTCTCGGTGAAACGATCCAGGCGTTCGATGCCCGCTGCGAAGTTCGAGCGTCCCAGACCAATTCGAAAGTGGTTTCCGGGCCAGGAGAACAACGAACCCGGTGCAAGCAGTACGCCTTCCTCGCGAACCAACTGCTGTGCGAACTCGTCGATGTCATAGGGAGACGTGAACTCGGGAAATGCGGTCGTGCCGCCCGCGGGCCTGGTCCATCGAAATGCTCCGTCCCATTTGTGAAAGAAGGCATCGGCGACCTCGAGATTGGCCGCGACGATCGCGCGACTCCGCTTGAGGATTGTGCCTGCATTGTCGAGGGCGATTTCGGACAGAAGTTCGGATGGGGCGGACGAGCAAATGGTGGTGTAGTCCTTGAAGGCTGCCAACCGTGCAATGAGCTCTCGATCGCCGGTGGCGATCCATCCGATCCGCAGACCCGCGAGTGCAAAGGATTTGGACATGACACCCAGCGATACGCTCCGGGGGGACATATCGGCTGCGGGGGGTGGGTGTCGTTCGTCGTGCATGAGAAACCGGTAGACCTCGTCGCACAACAAGGTGACGCCCGATTCTGTGCAAAGCCGGAGAAGCTCTGCGAGATCGTCGCCTGAGACAACGGCGCCGGTGGGGTTGTTTGGTGAGTTGATGATCATGAGCCGGGTATCCGGTCGAATGGCAGTTGCAATGTCGTCTAACGGAAACGACCAATCCGGGCCCAGCGCCACCTTCGTGACGTCGGCCCCGGTGCCGGTCGCGACCTCGAACAGCGATTGGTAGGTCGGTACCACGGCAATCGCGTGTGTGCCCGGGCCGAGCAACACGTTTGCGATGGCGAAAATGCCCTCCTCGGCCCCAGAGAATGTGATGATGTCATCGGGTTCTAGAGAGTCGTAGAGCTTGGCGATCTGGTTTCGAAGTGACGGATGGCCGGCGGCGTGGGTATAGCCGAGCGACAGGTTTTCCCAACGCGTTTGTTGATCTTCTGAAGCCAACTCCAACAGCTCCCCGAGTGTCCAGGGTTCGACGTCAGATGCACAGAGCAGGATCTCTGTCGAGAATTCGTGGACATCGAAGAAGCGTTCCAGAGCAAACGGCGGAAGAGGCTTCATGGCGCTCTACCGCACGAGAGGCCCGCTGTTGCTGAAATATGTGATCGGCACGTCACGAGCCGCAGTCTGCCACGATGCACGTGCATATTCGGACTACCCTGATAGACGGAGACAAGAAAACAAACCTAGCGCCAGGCCTGGGATGCTGCGGGTACGAACCATGCGGGTACGAACCAGCAGCACTCCAGGTGACGAGGTAGAGGGAGAATCGAACCCTTCGGCGGGTGCCCTCTCGGCTTCCACGGTCGTAACGGTGACGACAAAACCGGATGGCGACATCCGGAACAAAGCGTCAATCGCATGTGGAGCGGTTCCATGCGCGTCTCCTCATGGAAGAAACGAAGAACGAACCGGAGATCGTGCTGGTGGGATCCTTCCCTGGACTTCAACCGGTCGATTGACGAGCGTCGACTCGCGGCGTTACCAGCCGGAATCGATGGAGGAGACATATGTGTGGAATCATGGGCTACGTCGGCCCACAGCAAGCGGCCCCAATCGTTTTGGAGGGTCTCAGGAGACTCGAATACCGCGGGTACGACTCTGCGGGCCTGGCGATTATCGAAGGCAACGGCATCACCGTTCGCAAAGCTGCAGGCAAGATCGCAAACCTCGACGCAGTTCTCTCGAACGCCAATCCGGAGGGAACGCTCGGCATCGGGCATACCCGTTGGGCAACACACGGGCCTCCAACGGATTCGAATGCCCATCCTCACACGAATATGCAGGCCACATTCGCCGTAGTCCACAACGGGATCATCGAGAACTTCGCCGACCTGAAGGCCGAACTCGAAGAATCTGGAGTCGAGTTTGTGTCCCAGACCGATACCGAGGTGTTGGCGCATCTGGTTGGTCAGTATTACGACGGCGATCTGAGGGAAGCAGTTCGGAAGGCAGTCGACAGGGCAGTCGGAGCGTACGCCCTCGTGGTGATGACGTCACACGAACCGGACCACATCGTTGCCGTGCGCATGATCAGTCCGCTCGTTGTCGGCTTTGGCGAAGGTGAGATGTTTCTTGCATCAGGTGTGCCCGCGCTTCTCGAACACACCCGATCGATGATGGTCATCGAAGACGGCGAAATGGTCTCACTCACCGCAGACGGAGCGGTTGTCACGACCATCGGTGGGGAACCCATCGACCGCTCACCGGTCGATGTCGAGTGGGACGTTGAAGCTGCGGAAAAGGGCGGATTCGATCACTTCATGCTGAAAGAGATCCACGAGCAACCAGAGGTGGTGGCGGAGACCTTGATGGGTCGGATCGATGGTGACCATGTGGATCTGAACGAAGTGGGCTATACGGATGAATTCGCAATCGATCTCAGAAAGATCTGGATTACGGCCTGTGGAACGGCATACCACGCCGGTCTCGTCGGCAAGCAACTCTTCGAGGGGCTTCTCCGGATCCCGACTGAAGTCGTATATGCGCACGAGCTTCGCTATTCCGATCCGCTCATCGAACCGGGCGATCTGGTCATCGCCATAAGCCAATCGGGGGAGACGGTTGACACCCTCGTCGCTGCCCGGCTGGCAAAGCAATTGGGGGGTCGGCTGGTAGCGATCACGAACGTTCCGGGCAGTGCCCTGAGCCACGAAGCTGACGACACGATCTATACACGTGCCGGTATTGAGATCTCTGTCGCTTCGACTAAAGCGTACGTTGCCATGGTGGTGGTGCAATACCTGCTTGCGATGGACCTCGGCCAGCGGCGAAAGACGCTATCTGCAGAGGACCAGCGGCGGCTCGGCTCCGGGCTCGCCCAGCTTCCGGGCGCCCTCGAAACCATCATTGGCCATGACGATGCCATCGCACGTGTCGCCGAAACCCTGGTGGACGCACAGGACATTTATTTCATTGGGCGCGGTCTGGACTACGCGGTCGTGATGGAAGGATCTCTGAAGCTGAAAGAGATCTCGTACATCCATTCCGAAGCGATGCCGGCCGGTGAGCTCAAACATGGCACGCTGGCGCTCGTCACGGAAGGCACGCCCGTTGTGGTTGTTTTGACCCAGGAGGCGACGTATGACAAGACCATCTCAGCGGTGCAGGAGGTAAAGGCCCGCGGTGCCTACGTCATCGGCATTGGCTACGAAGACGACGACCAGCTCGACCGTTATGTGGATGAGGTCATCAGGATTCCACGTGTGGAAGATCTGTACGCGCCCGTACCGGCAGCGGTTCCGCTTCAGCTTCTCGCCTATCACGTCGCCCGCCTCCGTGGCCTCGATATCGACCAACCTCGCAACCTCGCCAAGTCGGTGACCGTCGAATAGTCAGGCCCTAGGGTGAAGGTATGGAGATAATCGGGATCGGTATCGATCTCGCCGATATCGATCGGGTAGAGGCCGTGCTCGAGAAGTATCCGCGATTTGCTCAACGCTGCTTCACACCTCATGAGCAGGAATATGCCTTCCGATTTGCCAAGCCCGGGCGCAGGCTGGCTGCCCGCTTCGGCGGCAAGGAGGCCGTCATGAAGTCGCTCGGGCGCGGTTTTCGACAGATCATGTGGCAAGACATCGAGATCACTGGCGGGGGCGCCCCGCGGGTTAATCTCTCTGGCACTGCCGCCGCCCGTGCAGCCGAACTGGGCGTCGACAAAGTGCTGGTGACCATCACGCATACAGATTCTTCCGCTCTCGTCATGGCGATGGCCGTGCGGAGCTGACGGGGGTGCCATGGGATTTCGGTGCCCCTGACTAATTTTGCCGCTGATACCTGGCACCCGATGACGGATGATCATCGACTATGTGCGCGGGGGTGAGGATTGGCGGCGAGTACATGAGACCATCCTGGGTCGAAGTCGATCTGCAGGCCATCAAAGACAACGTGAGCGCGATTGTCGATCTGGTCGCCCCTGCCCGTTTCTGTGCCGTCGTGAAAGCCAACGCCTACGGTCATGGCGATGTGCCGGTGGCGAAGGCCGCGCTAGAGGCAGGCGCCAATATGCTGGCCGTCGCCACAGTTGAAGAAGGCGCCAGGCTTCGGGAAGCGGACATCACTCAGCCGATCCTTTTGCTCGCTCAGCCTCCGCTGGAAGATATCAACGATGTTCTCCATTGGAAGCTGTCGCCCACCATCTATCACCCGCTGTTTCTCGAGTCCTTCCTCGCTGCGATCGATGACCAGCTACCCAGAGTGCACATAAAGTTTGACTCCGGCATGCACCGGCTTGGCACCGATGGCGCAACGGTGCAGAGGCTCGCGGCTGCAATCGCCCGTTCTCCCAAGGCCGAACTGGGGGGTATCTGGAGCCATTTCGCAGATGCCGACAGCGATCCGGAATTCACCAATCAGCAACTCGACCTTTTCAACGGATTTGTATCGACCGCTCGCGACACGGGACTCAAGGTCCCTCTGGTTCATATTGCGAACTCGGCGGCAGCATTGCTCTTGCCACGTTCCCGACAGGACATGGTCCGCATTGGCTTGGCCATGTACGGGTTGCATCCCGCCCCCAGAACCCCGCTACCGGTCAAGCTACGCCCGGCGATGGCCGTCAAGTCACAAGTCGTACACGTTCGACGCCTGCCTGCGGGCGCCCGTCCGTCCTATGGCCGCATCCGGGAGCTGGAATCGACGTCAAA
>JABDOU010000119.1 GCA_013043085.1 Acidimicrobiia bacterium | reverse complement strand
CTCCTCATACAGAGCACTGCCCCCGATTGAGATCCGTCCGGCGGGCCCCGCCGTGTAGAGGTCGGCGTGGACGTGGCGCAGTCGGAAATCCGCCAGCAGACGAGCTTGTCCCTCCAAGCCTTCCTCGTCGAGAAACCAGTCGACGGCATCGTTTTGTGAGCGATTCGGATCGAGGACCTCGGAGGCCCTGGATTTGTCGAAGGCCCACTGAGAAGCGACCGCCGCGTCTGCCAGATCCGGGTTTGCCCATCCCTGATTCTCGATGAAGGCTCGCGATCCGGTCTCCCAGCTTTCATCGAGGCGCCATGCGAGCCCGAATATGTCTGCATACGCCGTGATGGGATTGCCGACGTGGCCGTGGATCCATGATGCACCGAGATCGAGCCGTGCATCGCCGACGCCCGTCGTCCAGATCCGTCCCCCGATTCGGCGACGCGCCTCGAGCACGGCAACTGATCGTCCCGCCTTCACAAGCTCGCGGGCAGCAGTGAGGCCCGCAGCTCCGGCTCCAACGACGACGACATCAAGCACGGACACGAGGCTAGGCGGACTCCCGTGGCTGAGAGGATCCGAGCCTCGCCATCTAGGGTCTCGGGATGAATGTTTCGTCCTTTCCCGAAGGCTTTCTCTGGGGCGTAGCGACAGCTGCGTATCAGATCGAAGGTGCGACCGATGAAGATGGTCGTGGCGAAAGCATCTGGGATCGGTTTTCGCACACTCCGGGCAGAACCGCACACGGCGACACCGGTGATGTGGCGTGTGATCACTATCACCGTTGGGAATCGGATCTCGATCTGCTGGTCGAGCTCGGGGTTGATGCCTACCGGTTCTCGATAGCCTGGCCCCGGATACTGCCGACGGCCGATATCGATCAGGTCAATGAGGCGGGACTGACGTTCTATGAGCAGCTCGTTGATGGGCTCCTCGATCGCGGCATCAAGCCCTTTGCCACGCTCTACCACTGGGACCTGCCGCAAGTCTTGGAGGACAAAGGGGGTTGGGCGAATCGGGAGACCGCATATGCCTTCGCCGACTATGCCTATACGATCGCCGAGCGACTTGGCGATCGAGTATCAGGTTGGATGACCATCAACGAACCGTGGGTTGTGTCTGTTCTCGGTTATGAACGAGGTGAGTTTGCACCGGGGCGGACGTCACTCACCGACAGCCTCGCTGCCAGCCACCACCTTCTCCTGGGTCACGGGCTGGCTATGCATGCACTAAGGGATCTGGATGTGAATTCCGAGGCAGGCATTGTGCTCAACTTCACGGCGCAAGAAGCCAAGTCAGATCACCCGGAAGATCGAGACAAGCAACGATTTGAGGACGGCACCAACAATCGATGGTTCATCGAGCCCATCGTCGGCAAGGGGTATCCCGAGGACATTCTTGCCGATCTGCGATGGGATCAATCACCGGTTTTGCCTGGTGATCTCGAAATCATCTCAACCCCGATCGATTTTCTAGGGGTGAATTACTACACGAGGGTGATTGTCGGCGATTCGCCGGCTGCCCCGACGTTGGTTTCCGATCCGAATCTGACCGAGATGGGTTGGGAGATCTACCCCTCAGGAATCTACGAATTCCTCACTCGCTTCCACCATGAGCACCACATCAAGAAGTTCTACATCACCGAAAACGGGGCAGCGATGCGGGACGTGCCTGACGATGAAGGATTCGTCGATGACCAGGATCGGATCGAATTCTTGCGGCGCCATTTTGCGGAAGGCCTCCGCGCCATTGACGACGGCGCGCCGCTTGCCGGGTGGTTCGTCTGGTCGATGATGGACAACTTCGAATGGGCGAGTGGCTATGGCAAGCGCTTCGGAGTCATCCGCGTCGACTACGAAACTCAGCAGCGCACCGTAAAGAGCAGCGGAAGATGGCTGGCAGATGTCATCGAAGCCAACGGACTCTCGACGTCGACCTAAGAGGCCTCAGCGAGGCTGTTCGGGTTTATTGCTCCCACCCGCCAGATGCCGCAGATGAATGGGCCATCGGGCGTCACGTCGATGAGGATCGACCACACCGCTTTGGTGATCGGATTCGTGTACGTCATGCGGTTGAAGTTCTCAAACTCAGACGACATCTCGACATCGTCGGTCGCAGAGGTTTCGCCGTCGGAGTTCATGACATGTGCCAATGGGGCAGCAATACGGCTGGCGAAGTTGCCGGAAAGAACCGTTGTATCGTCTGGAGAATTCCAGAACCTCCACGCAAGCTCGTCCTTGAGCAATCGCTCGATATCGTCGTCGTCAAACCGAAGAGGTTCGGCGAAGTGGGCGACGAAGAGGCCTCGTGGAGCGATGAGATTCGCCAGTCCCGTTCCGGCTGCAAGGGCGTGCCGGGCCTGTCCCATGAGTTCGGCCACGCGGTCGTCCGATGCGAAGGCGCCCGGAGTTACGTCCATGGTCAGGTGGTCGGCCGTCACCCATCCATCTCCTTCTGGTGTCTCTACCTCCATCCAGAGGAATCCGTCTGCCTCAGCGGTTCGTCCCGTGCTCTGGATGCCTCGCTCGGTCGGTGGGAAGCGATGGATCACACCGAATTTCTCGCCGGGTCCCTCGAAGACCAACAGCTTTTCGTCCTCGTGTTTCAACACCACGGCGTGCAGGTTGGGGCTGATCGGCGGGAGGAACAACGCGCCGCCGGCGAGGGTGAATCCAGACCTCAAACCGATGACCAGAGATGCGATGAAGACACCGAGAATTGCCAGAAGCGGAAGGCGGACTACCTCACCATGGCCGAAGATCTCGCCGAACAGCAGTCGGACGCCATTGAGTGATCCGAGCGAGGGAATGTCGCTGGTTGTGCCCGGGGACGGCGGAGGTCGCTCGCCGTACGCTCGACCGAGGTCAGGACTAAGGGTCGAGAGGAGGAAGCTCTGATCGAGAGGATTGATGGTTACCCGGATTGTGCCGGTGTCGGCTGCGAAGGAGCCGTCAAAGACCTTGTAAATAAACGAATCCTCGCCGGCGAACCCGCGATCAGGAACGTAGGTAGCGATGTCGTTTCGTATGGTCACCGTGCCGTGGAGCGGCAACTCTGTGATCAGGAAGGTGAAACCGCCGTCGCCGTTGTCGATGTCAGTCACCAGCTCATTGAGATTGAACCAGATGTCTCCTGTCGATTCGCCTGAGTTGTCCCGCGCAATCGGGGGGTCGTTGACTGCCTGAACTGTGATTACCAGCCTGGCACTTGCCGATTGGCCGGCGCTATTGACGATTGTGTACGGAATGATCTCGATGCCAGACCACTCAGCGTCGGCAACGTACGAAACGATTCCATTGGCGCCCAGCTCGATGATGCCGTTGGCTGCCTGACCGATGAACGTGATCGTGAGCTC
>JABDOU010000114.1 GCA_013043085.1 Acidimicrobiia bacterium | reverse complement strand
GTCCTCATCCTGCTCCGAAAGATCGAGACGGACCAGGAGATCGCCTGTGTCGACGCGATCGCCCTGGGCGAAACGGACCTCTGCGACTGTTGCGGGGACGGCTGCCGTAATCCGATGCTCCATTTTCATGGCCTCGACCACCATGAGAAGCTGTCCTTCTTCGACCTGCTCGCCCACAGAGACGTGTACTGCGATGACGGTTCCTGGCAGGGGTGAAACCGGGCCGCTGCCGACATCTTCGAATTCGTGAGTCGCAAACCTCGGAACCCTGGTCCATGTTGCGGTTCCGGCACGACTTCTTGTATGTGCACGGTCTCCGTCAAGATCAATGTCGATCACCCGCCTCAGGCCATCGAACTCGACAATGTGCTGGTGGGTGGATCGCTCGAGAAGCCGAACGTTGATGCTTCTGCGTTCGTCGATCGCGAGGCTTCCATCGGACGTCGGTTCGGGCCAGTCGCCAAGCAATACCGTGGCTTCCGATCGGTTCTTCATTACGTATTCGACGTGGTAGAGGTCGGTGCCATGGGTCCAAGCCTGGCGTTGTCCGATGGTGCGGAGATTGCGCCATCCGGACGGGGCAAAACCGGTTACGGCGTCCCGAGCCCGGTCGCGTAGCTCCGACACAAAAACGGCGCCAAGCAGGAGCGCAAGCAGATCGTCATGTTTCGGTCCAGGAGGGTCGAGGAGTTCCGGGTGCGAGGAGAGAAAGATCGTCGGGGTATTCGCAGCGAGGAAATCCTCATCTTCCAGAATTGCCGTCAATGTCTTGAGATTTGTATCGACGCCGACAATGCGAGACGATCGAAGAGACCTCGACAGGATCCTTGCAGCAGTTTCGCGATCGCTGCCATGGCTGATGGCCTTTGCGAGGAGCGAGTCGTAGTCCGGAGCGACGATCGTTCCGTCACGGACACCGGTGTCAACTCGCACGCCGGCGCTGATGTCGAAGGTTCGGATCATGCCTGAGGAAGGCAACCAGTCGCGTGATGGATCTTCGGCCACGATCCTCGCTTCGATCGCGTGACCCTCGACCGTGACGTCTTGTTGGGTCAGCGGCAGCGGATCGCCCGCTGCCACCATCAGCTGCAACGCCACCAGGTCGAGCCCTGTGACGGCTTCGGTGACAGGATGCTCCACCTGGAGCCGCGTGTTGACCTCCAGGAAGTTGATCGTCCCATCCCGACCGACCAGGAATTCAACTGTTCCGGCGTTCAGATAGCCGACGTGTTTCGCGAGCGCAAGCGCTCCGTCCAGCAAGGTGGTCCGTACGTCGTCAGAAATTCCAGCCGAGGGAGACTCCTCGATGATCTTCTGATTGCGACGCTGGATCGAGCACTCTCGTTCACCGAAATGGAGCACGGTGCCATGGCTGTCACCCATGATCTGTACCTCGATGTGGCGCCCGTCTTCAATGTAGGGTTCGATGAAGACCGTGCCGTCTCCAAAGGCACTCAGTGCCTCCCGGGAGGCAGCTTCTACAGACGCTGCGAGCTCGTGTGAACTCCGAACGATGCGCATACCGCGCCCACCACCGCCGGCGGCAGCCTTCACGAGTGCCGGCATCGAAACATCATCCGGGATCGATCCCGGTGCTGCTTCCCGGGCCCAGGTGGTTGGGACGCCTGCCTCGATGGCGGCGTTCTTGGCGGCCACCTTGTCTCCGAGGAGGCGGATTTGATCCGGAGTCGGCCCCACCCAAACGAGTCCGGCGTCGATCACCGCCTGTGCAAACGCCGCGTTCTCTGCGAGGAATCCGTAGCCGGGATGAATCGCATCACAATCGGTTTTGTGGGCGGCGGCGATAATGGCATCGCCACGGAGATACGTGTCCTGGGGACTGGCGCCCGGCAATGCCACCGACAGATCCATGACGTCGCCATGTAACGCGCCGGCGTCGGGTACCGAGTACACGCCAACTGTCCCTATTCCCAAACGACTAGCTCCAGCGGCGATGCGCACAGCGATTTCTCCTCGATTGGCGATCAGGAGACGGCTGATCATCAATGCCGCCAGACGCCGTACTCGGTGGCGCCCTCAATCCGGTTGCTGTGTGCTGCGGAGATAGCGAGCCCCAACACCGTTCGGGAATCGGCCGGATGAATGATCCCGTCATCCCAGAGGCGTCCTGTGGAGAACAGCGCGGTGGATTCGTGTTCGATCCGGGCCTCGAGTTCCGCAGTCTTTGTGCTCAGCGCTTCCTCGTCGACCGCTTGCCCTCGGCCCGCTGCTGCGTTGCGGGCGATGATGTCCATGACGCCGGCCAGCTGTTTTGGTCCCATGACGGCGATTCGATGGTTTGGCCATGTGAACACAAATCGTGGGTCGTAGGCTCGACCCGCCATTCCGTAGTTGCCAGCCCCGTAGCTGGCTCCCACCATGAGGTTGAAGTGAGGCACGGTCGAATTTGCGACGGCGTTGATCAGCTTGGCTCCGTTGACAATGATGCCACCCTGCTCGGCCTCGGATCCGACCATGAATCCCGTGATGTTGTGGAAGAAGACCAAAGGGGTATTCGTCCTGTTGCACAACTGAACGAACTGGGAGGCCTTCTTTGCCTCTTCTGAAAAGAGAATTCCGTTGTTGCCCAGTACGCCAATGGGAAAACCGTGAATCGATCCCCAGCCGCAAACCAGCTTGTCACCGAAGAGTGGTTTGAATTCTTCGAGTCGGCTGCCATCGAGGATACGGGCATAGATCTCCCTCATTTCAAACGGGATGCGGAGATCGGCCGAGGCAGCTCCCATGAGCTCGGCCGGGTCATATATCGGTTCGTCACCCGGTTCGGTTGGTCCAGGTCCCAGCTTCCTCCAATTGAGGTGACGGACGATTTGGCGGGTCATTCGTAACGCGTCCATCTCGTCTGCGGCCAGATAATCGGACAACCCGCTGACGCGTGAGTGCATGTCGGCACCGCCGAGCGTCTCTTCATCCACTATCTCGTCGATAGCCATCTTGACCAGCGGAGGGCCTCCGAGATACGCAGTTCCGCGGCCTTTCACAAACACCGTGTAGTCGCTCATACCAGGAACGTATGCGCCGCCCGCTGTGTTAGGGCCGAATGCGACGGTGATGGTTGGTATCCCCATTTTCGAGAAGCGTGTGAGGTCGCGAAAGCTCGCCCCGGCTCCGACAAAGAGATCCGCCTGCCTCGGAAGCTCGGCGCCCGCCGATTCATTCAAGACGATCAGAGGAAGTCGATTCTTCTCGACAATCTCCCACATGCGCCATTGCTTCTTCCATGACGTCGGGTTGAGGGCGCCGCCTCGATAGGTCATATCCGATCCATGAATGGCGCACTCCACCCCCTCGACAACCCCTATTCCGGCCACAACGCCGACGCCGACTGGATCTTCGGTTCCCCACCCGGCAAGAGGGTTCAGTTCCAGAAAAGGGGTATTGGGATCGATGAGCATCTCGACGCGCTCTCGCACCAACATCTTGCCGCGCTTGCGATGACGATCGACGTATCGCTGCCCACCGATGCCGGGCACGCTCGCCATCTCGGCTTCGACTTCACCCCACATCTGTTCCATGGCGGCGAGGTTCGACTGAAACTCCGGCGATGATGTATCGAGCCGGCTGCGAATGGGCTTTCCGATGGCGCTCATGAGGTGCCACTTTAAGCTTGGAACTGGGATCGGGTGGATGCGGCCGACGTTCTGCCACCCGACTGACTGTGGAAAGGAATGAAACCATAGGGACCGCAGTAGAGACCACGCTGGACGGGGCGGTTTTCACGATCACGTTGATCGATGAGGCAAACCGCAACGCCCTTAGTTCCGCGCTGGTCACCGAATTCCACACGGCACTCGACCTCGCGGAAGCAGACGAGGCGGTGCGAGTTGTCGTGGTCACCAATACAGGCTCGGTCTTTTGTGCCGGAGCGAGCTTGTCAGAGCGAACCACGGACGATCCGGCTCCATTGGAGGCTGATCCGGCGAGGCTCTTCGCCCGGATTCTGCGCTCCCCCAAGCCGTTCGTCGGAAAGATCGCCGGTCACGCCGTCGCCGGAGGCACAGGTTTGGCGGCCAGCATGGATATATCAGTCGCCATCGAGGACGCCCGGTTCGGGTTCACCGAAGTGCGGCTCGGTTTGGCACCCGCCATCATTTCCGTCATTTGTCTACCAAAGATGCGACGAGCGGACGCCGGTGATGCGTTCTTGAGGGGCCGTCAGTTCGACGCACGGGAAGCTGCACGCCTCGGTCTCATCAATCAAGCTGTGCCGGCAGATGACCTAGATGAACGAATCGGCGAAATCGTCGCCGATTTGCTACTTGGCGGGCCCAAAGCACTTGCGGCCGCGAAGCATATTCTTCGGAGAGTTCCCGCCATGGATGTTGATGAGGCGATGTCAGAGATGGCGCAGCTATCGGCCGAGCTCTTCGGCTCCGAGGAAGGTCAGGCCGGCATGAGTGCCTACCTCGCCAAACGCCCCGCGCCGTGGGCACCTGCATCCGATTAACGTCCGAGAAGCTCGCCGGCAATGATCAGTTTGCGCACCTCGGTCGTGCCCGCACCAATCTCGCCCAGTTTGGTTGCACGAAACAGCCGATTGATCTCGGTGTCCCAGAGGTAGCCGGCTCCGCCGTGGATTTGAACGGCGTGGTTGAGGATCTGATTGACCGTATTGGCGTTGTACATGATGACCGCTGCGGTGCGTGCGTGGATCTCGCCTCTTCCAGCGGAGGTCGCGTCCACATCGGCCAGTTCCGCCAGGACCTGATATGTGAACGCCTTCATCGTCTCTACCCACGTGTACATGTCGGCGATCATCGACTGGATCATCTGGAAACTGGCGATTGGTTTTCCAAACTGGTATCGATCGTTCGCATATTCAATCGACAATTCGAGCGCACGTTCCGCGATACCGATGCTGATGGGAGCCAGGGCGGCGCGTTCGATGTCGAGTCCGCTCATGACAACCTGATGCCCCTCATGTTCGGACCCGACGATGTTTGCGACCGGAACAACGACATCTTCAAATACGAGCTCGGCGGTGGGGCTGCCCCGAAAACCCATCTTCGTGAGCTTCTGAGCTATCTGGAAGCCCGGTGTATCGGTTTCTACGATGAAGGCAGTCACGCCCCTATTGCCCAGGTCAGGTTGGGATTTGGCATACACGAGCACGATGTCGGCGATCGGCCCGTTGGTTATGTACATCTTGGAGCCGTTAAGGATGTAGAAGTCGCCGTCGCGTACCGCTTTCGTGCGCATCGAACCGAGAGCGTCTGATCCGGCACCCGGTTCGGTGAGTCCCAGGGCTCCGACATACTCACCTGAGCAGAGTTTCGGC
>JABDOU010000035.1 GCA_013043085.1 Acidimicrobiia bacterium | reverse complement strand
AAGCTGCTCGTGTTGTTGCCGTCGCCTGTCGGTAGCGCATCATCCATTTCGACGGTGACTACCTGCATCTGTTCGATCGGATAGCGGTTTTCGTGCAGCAGTTTGAATATCTCCACAATTTCCGCTGCCCACGCTGCATTCACGATCAATTCGCCGGTGTGGAAAACACCGTCGAATCCATAGAACGAGACTGTTACGTAGCTCAGCTCATCCACCCCTACCGGACATTCTGGATGCCATGTCGATCTTGCCAACACGTCGCTGGGAACCGGTCCGATCGTTGATTGAAACATGTCGTCGATCGGCGGCGGCAGCAGATCCACTGTGTGGAATTGCCGGTTGAGCAACTCCGGCGGCGTTGGTTGTGAGATCCCATCGCCGTTCTCATCGAGAGGCACGATGCGGGTTCCCAGCCAGGAGGGAGCCGGCGCTCCCAGAAGCGTCGTGGTCGGCGTCACCGTGGTCGAGCTCGTGCTTTCAACCGGCTCGGTCGAAGTCGATGCCGTGGTTTCCGGTGGCGAGGTCACAGCTCCGGTTGTCGGCACGCTGGTTGGCGAGGGTTGGCCTGACTGTCCCGCTGCACAGCCGGCAATCAACGATGCCGCCAAAAATAGCGTGATCAGCCGCATCGACCGCACGATCAAAGCCAGACGGCGGCTGCGATCACGGCGATCCCGACGATCAGGTTGGCAGATTGAACGAGGCCTCGGGTAGCTGCCGAAGCCGTCCGAGCGATCATTGTGTGCCCCACGGCGAGTGCGATTGCCAGGCCGATGAGCGCGAGTTTCACAATCAACCGCTGGGCGTAGCCCGTGTCATCGGCCGGCAAGCCGCCTGACTGCCAAAGTCCGATCACGCCGGTCGCCACGGCGACGACCGTCGCCATCCACCAGAGTCCGCGAAACGAGTTGGCCATGGTTCTCAGGTCTTCGCGCTGTACGCCCGATCTGCGAAGGGCACCGACCAGAACACCGAGAGTGATGAGCCCGCCAACCCAGACGGCGGCCGAGAGAATATGGAAGAAGCGAACTATGCCGGACACAGGCTGACCCTAGCGAAAGGGAGCAACGGTGAGGTCAGTCCAGGTCGCTGAGTCTCCGCCTCGATGAGAACAGAAAACCGACTATGGCGAGTCCGACAGCCGACACGATTCCGGTGAAAACCGCCCCCGCCCACGCCCCGCTCACGATCGATCCGATCAACATTGGCATGCCGATTCCAAGCACTCCCAGAAGGAGCAGGGTTCCCCAGAAGCGCGCCACGAGGCGGCCTCCTAATCGATCGATGCGGTCGAAGTTCATGTCCATTCGATCGGTCGACACAGCTCAGCTCTTGAGTTGTCCGGTTTACATTCATCCCGCAGCTTGGTTGAATGAACTCAGGGGCTTACGCGGTTTGATTTGGAGGATTGGGAAATGCGCTGGTTTCGCAACGCGCTGGTTTTGGCCGGCGCCTTATGGATTGCTTCTGCGGGCATGGCGTTCGCTGCCGAGGGGGATGCGGTCGGCATGTTCGATCCCAACACCGGAATATGGACACTCACGTTGCCAAACGGCGACAGCTCCGCGTTTTACTACGGCAATCCGGGTGACATGCCCATGATGGGGGATTGGGATTGTGAGGGCGGGGCGACTGTTGGGATGTATCGTCCGAGTAACGGCTTCGTATACGTTCGCAACACCAACGACTTCGGCGTTGCCGACTATGACTTCTTCTACGGCAATCCCGGTGATGTGCCTGTCGCAGGAGACTGGAATGGAGACGGGTGCACCACGCTGGCCATTCATCGTGGAGGCTCGCTGTATGTCAGCAATCGGCTGGCTACGGGATTCGCCGACTTCGTGTTTGCCTTCGGACAGCCAGGACACACTCCGTTCTCGGCTGATTTCAACGGCGACGGTAAGGACTCCATCGGCTTTTTTGATCCTTCTACGGCAAGGGTGTATTGGCGTGACACGCTGACGGCAGGACAGCCAACGGTGAGCACGTTCCTGGGAATTCCGGGTGACCAGCTGGTTGCCGGAGATTGGGGTCAGGGATTCGATACGAACGCGGTGGTTCGTGGCAACATCCTGTATTTTGAGACGCCGAACGGGATCCAGGAGTTTGCAGTCGGTGGTAGGGGTACGGCAGTCAACGGGAAGCTCTCGTATACCTCGAGCAACTCCACAATTGCGATCATGCCGGTGGGGGACTCGATCACCGAGGGCAACCCGGGCGAATATACATACCGCTATTTTCTCTATCGGGAGCTCGTCGGAGCGGGATATCCGATCGACATGATCGGATCACGCACCGGCGTGTGTTGCGACGGAGCGCCGGCCGACCCGAACTTCGATCAGGATCACCAGGCCTGGAGCGGCGCTACCAGCGATGAGATTGCGGGACGGGTTAGAGAAAGCGAAGCGCGCTACCGCCCTGGCATCGCGATACTGCACGTTGGAACCAACGACATCTGGGGACCGCCGCCTCCCGGTGTTCCGGGCGACGACCCCAACAGTCCGAACACCAGCTATGACATCGATGCATCGCGCGCAAACATGCTCGACTTGATCGCCAGCCTGCGCCGGTCGAACCCGGATGTAGACATCGTCCTCTCGACGCTGATCCCATGCGACCTGGGCCTTGTTTGCAGCGAGCGCATTCCAGAGCTCAACAACATGATCAGGAGCCTCGTCAAGCCGCTCTCGACCGATCGCAGCCGGATCGTTTTGGTCGACCTGGACGGCGTCGTCGGGATCGATGATCTCGTCGATGGCGTCCACCCGGGCAGGAATGGCCAGGCCGCCATGGCCCGCGCCTATGACGAGGCGGTGCGAAGCCTTGTGACGGTTCGGTCTCTTCCGTTGCCAGACCCGATCCCGCTACCAGACCCCCTGCCGCCCCGACCGCTGTTGGGTGGCCCGGCCCTGCTCTCGGATCTACTCGATGAGTTGGAAAGCGTGGATGTTGGCGGACGTGCCCAACGACATCTCGCCGAGGCAAAAGCCGCCGTCACCGATGCGTTGAATGACGGTGGGTGGGATCACAATCGAGCGATCCAACCTTCAATTCTGCGGAACATGTCTGGGGCCATCGCCCAACTCGAGCAGGCTCTGAAGCGACACAGCAGTCAGCCGCTGAAGTCGGTCGAGGGTCGGTTGCTCGGCGAAATGCAGGCGCAGGCGGAAGATCAGATCATTCTTGCAACCGGGGCGATTGAGCGGTGTACTTCTGCGTGCGCGGTCGCTGTGGATGCGTTGAAAGTGGCCCAGGACGCCTATAGCGCGGGCGTGGACGCTGTTGCAGAATCCTCGAGCGTTGTCGCTGCCGAACAGTTCGACCGGGCGTGGGGTCTCGCCAATCGGGCGGAACAAGCAGCGAGCTCCTAAAGCCCTCAGAGTCTCGTTACAACCCACAGCGGAGCCATCAAGGGATCAAGCGGAGAAGCCGATGATTCCTGTACACAATCAGGACCTTGATGGCGCGCGTACGAAGATGTAAAAAGAATGCCGGTTCCGAAGGCGCGGCGATGCTCGAATTCGCCATCATCCTTCCTCTCTTGGTCATCCTGGTCTTTGGCATCATTGAATACGGGTTCTTCATGGCCCAACACCTCGAGGTTCGACATGCGGCCCGGGAAGGGGTTCGCCTGGCAAGTGTCGATGCCGGCAATCTGGATCAGTTGGCAAACAAGATCTGCGACAGAATCGAAGTGGCGGCGAGCGGAGCAGAAGTGACGCTTTCCCGATCAGGCGTCGACGTTGGTGAGTCCGCAAGCGTCAAGATCAAGAAACCCACCATGACCCTGACGGGTTTGCTCGATGGGGTCATCAATGAGTTTGTGGTCTCCGAAGTGTCGATGCGTCTCGAGCGAACTGCATACTGGAGTGCCGGCCAACGGGTTTGCGCGTGATCGGCCCGACCGGTGAGGTAGCTGAAAAGGGTTCTACTC
>JABDOU010000034.1 GCA_013043085.1 Acidimicrobiia bacterium | reverse complement strand
GTCACAGGCTTGCCGAATGTCATGGCGTCGGAGCTTCTGGAATTTCCGGGAGGGTTGCTCGGTGTTGCCCTCAACCTCGACGAGGCTTCGATCGGCTCGGTCCTCATGGGCGAGTCGAATCACGTCGAGGCAGGAGACCCCGTAAAGCAGACAGGAAGGGTTCTGTCGATTCCGGTCGGCGATGCGATGCTCGGCCGTGTCATCGATCCCCTCGGCAACCCGATTGATGGCAAGGGCCCGATTCTCACTACCGAAACCCGCCTTCTCGAAACGCAGGCGCCGTCAGTCGTTGAGCGCCAGCCCGTCCACGAGCCGCTGCAGACCGGTATCAAAGCCATCGACTCCATGATCCCGATAGGACGCGGCCAACGCGAGCTCATTATTGGCGACCGCCAGACGGGTAAGACCGCAATCGCCGTCGACACGATCATGAACCAGAAGGGTCAGGGGGTCAACTGCATTTACGTGGCAATCGGGCAGAAGGCGTCGACCGTTGCCGAAGTTGTCGACGCTCTCGAGCAGGCCGGCGCCATGGAATACACCGTTG
The DNA here is from genome assembly GCA_013043085.1 of Acidimicrobiia bacterium. Classification (GTDB taxonomy): domain Bacteria; phylum Actinomycetota; class Acidimicrobiia; order Spongiisociales; family SHLN01; genus JABDOU01. The sequence continues at coordinate 8,136 of JABDOU010000034.1, read as the reverse complement.
TGGTCAATGCGCCCGCCTCAGCCCCTGCGGCGCTGCAGATGTACGCGCCGTATGCCGGATCGGCCATCGGTCAGCATTGGATGTACAACGGCCAACATGCTCTTATCGTGTTCGACGATCTCTCCAAGCAGGCGATCGCCTACCGCGAGATTTCGCTCTTGCTGCGACGGCCACCAGGACGAGAGGCCTACCCCGGCGACGTCTTTTACCTCCACAGCCGCCTGCTGGAGCGCTGCGCAAAGGTTTCCGATGAGTTGGGCGGGGGCTCAATGACAGGATTTCCGATCGTTGAAACCAAAGCGGGCGACGTGTCGGCTTACATTCCGACCAACGTGATCTCGATCACCGACGGCCAGATCTATCTCGACGGCGACCTTTTTTACTCGGGTGTACGTCCCGCTATCGACGCAGGAACGTCGGTTTCACGCGTTGGTGGTGCAGCTCAGATCAAGTCGATGCGCAAGGTGGCAGGGCCGCTTCGTGTAAACCTTGCACAGTTTCGTGAGCTGGAGGCGTTTGCAGAGTTCGCATCCGAGCTAGATGCCGCGTCACAAGCTCAGCTGGCACGAGGGCGACGCATTGTCGAGGTACTCAAGCAGCCACAATTTTCACCCGTTCCGGTGGGTGAGCAGGTGGTTGCCATATATGCGGTCACGAACGGAAACTTCGACAAAATACCCGTAGACCAGATCCGGCATGCCGAGGCAGGACTCCTCGAATTCATGAGGACACGCCATCAGGGCCTGCTCGACGAGATCGTGCACGACGGTTTGCCCGAGGGTGATCGCCTTGATGCCGTCATCTCCGAGTTCACCGACTCCTTCGACGCGGGCAGCTAGCTCATGGCTTCGGCTGAGCTCCGCATCATCCGGCGCAGGATCAAGAGCGTCAAGTCGACGATGAAGATCACGCGAGCAATGGAACTCATTGCTGCCAGCCAGATCGCCAAAGCTCAGGATCGAGTCTCGAAGTCGATTCCATACGTTCAGCAACTGCGCAACGTTATTCGTAACGTCGCTGCCGCATCTGGATCTTCAGACCACATTCTGCTCGCTGATGACCGTGCGGGAGATGTCGGCGTTATGGTGATCACGTCCGATCGAGGACTGGCCGGCGCTTACAACACCAACGTGATTCGAGCGGCTGAGCGCTACATCGAGCGGCTCGACGACCGTCCCCGACTGTACGTGGTAGGCAAGAAAGCTCAGGGCTATTTCCGCTACCGCGGTTATGAGATTCAACGTGCATTTCTCGGCATGACGGACCGTCCCGTTTACGGTGACGCCCGCCAGATCGCCAATATCGTGCTAGACGATTATGCGCGGGAGAACGTGCGGTCGCTGCTGGTGTACTACACGGAGTTCAAATCGGCTCTCACCCAGGATGTCGCCCAGTTCACGTTGATGCCGGTAGAACCACCTGCCTCAGATGAAACCGCCGAAACAGCGACCACTGCTGCGGCCTACTCATACGAGCCATCGCCTGAGGTTATTCTCGGGCGGTTGCTGCCGAGGTATGTCGAGGCCTCCGTGTTCGGCGCATTGTTGAATGCATCGGCGTCCGAGCACGCCGCTCGTCGTCGGGCCATGAAGGCCGCAACCGAGAACGCCGAAGATTTGACCAAGATTCTCACCCGAACGGCCAACCAGGCCCGTCAGGCAGAGATCACCACCGAGATCAGCGAAATCGTGGGTGGCGCCGAGGCGCTGTCCGGTAGGTAGTTAAGGAGATCAGCAGATGGCTGAGAGCATTGGACGAGTTGTAAAAGTCACCGGCCCGGTTGTGGACTGCGAGTTCCCGAACACCGGTATGCCCGAGCTGATGCACGCTCTGGAAATCGATCTCGAAGTTGGCGGAGAAAAGAGCACGATCATGGCCGAGGTGGCACAACACCTCGGTGACAACCGCGTTCGTGCCATTGCGATGAAAGCTACGGACGGACTGGTGCGCGGCACCGAGGTGAGAAACACCGGGGCCTCGATTTCTGTGCCCGTTGGCAACGCCGTACTTGGCCATATTTTCAACATGTGGGGTGAACCCCTTGACGATCCGTCCATTTCGGACCAGTTCACAGAGTTCTGGCCGATCCATCGCACGCCGCCTGCATTCGAGGACATGGAACCGCAGCGCGAAATGTTCGAGACAGGGATCAAGGTCATCGACCTCCTGCAACCCTATGTAAAGGGAGGAAAGATCGGTCTGTTCGGAGGAGCCGGCGTCGGGAAGACCGTCTTGATCACCGAAATGATTCACCGGGTTGCGACCGAGCACGATGGTGTGTCGGTGTTTGCCGGCGTCGGCGAACGTACCCGCGAGGGCAACGACCTGTTTCTCGAGATGCAGGAATCAGGAGTCATCGACAAGGCGGTGCTCGTGTTCGGCCAGATGGATGAACCGCCTGGAGTTCGGCTCCGGGTGGCGCTTTCTGCCCTGACAATGGCCGAATACTTCCGCGATGAGATGGGCCAGGACGTCTTGTTGTTTGTCGACAACGTGTTTCGGTTCACCCAGGCGGGTTCGGAAGTGTCCACCCTCCTTGGCCGCATGCCTTCGGCCGTTGGCTATCAGCCAACGTTGTCCGGCGAGATGGGCACGCTGCAGGAAAGAATCACCTCATTGCGAGGCAAATCGATTACTTCCCTGCAGGCGATCTATGTGCCCGCGGACGACATCACAGACCCGGCTCCGCACACGACGTTTGCTCACCTCGACGCGACCACCGTTTTGTCCCGCCAGCTGACCCAGCTCGGTATCTATCCGGCGGTAGATCCTCTCGACTCGACCAGCCGGATCCTGGATCCTCAGTACGTAGGTCAAGAGCACTACGCAGTTGCGACGGCAGTCCAGCAGATCCTCCAGAGATACAAGGATCTGCAAGACATCATCGCCATCCTCGGTATCGACGAGCTCTCGGAGGAAGACAAGGCGATCGTCGGGCGGGCACGCCGAATTCAGAGGTTCCTGTCACAACCATTCTTCGTGGCAAAGGTCTTTACCGGCCAGGACGGCGAGTATGTGCCGTTGGAGGACACGGTCCGCAGCTTCAAGATGATCGTCGACGGGGAACTGGATCATCTTCCGGAGCAGGCGTTCTATATGGTCGGCGGAATCGACCAGGTCATGGCCAAAGCTCAGGAACTCGAAGCAACGGTCTGATGGCAACGCCTTTCAACGTCGACATTGTTTCTCCAGAGGCCACCCTCTGGTCAGGTGAGGCGACGTTCGTCATTGCGCGTACGATCGAAGGCGAGATCGGCATCTACGCACAGCACGAACCACTGCTTGCTGCACTCGCAACAGGAGCCGTGGAGGTTCAGGAGGTTGGTGGAGGCCGAACGGTGTATGGAATTCACGGAGGATTCCTCCAGGTGTTCCAGAACCAGGTGACGTTGCTGACCGATCGGGCCGAACTCGTCGAGGGCGATGCCGAGGCGGCGCGTGACAAGGCAGCCGAGCTGAAGAAGCTCGAGGACGAGGCTGAAACTGAAGAAGGACCATCCGACGATGGTGTGACCGCTCAGGTCACAGAGTCGAGCGACGGGACCTGACGTCCGGGCGTATCGGCGTCACGGTCGCCTTCGGCTGATCGGTCGATCGCCGGACGAGCATCGTCGATACCAGGACCAGCAGCATCCAGCCTGCTCCAAGAGCAAAGCTCAGGACATGCGTCCAATTCATCCGTCCTCCTCTGATGCGGGAAATGCATGGAAGTGCGGGGCGACCTGCCCTGGACCTCATGCCCGATCGCGAATTTAGCGACATTTTGAGCGACATCCAAAAAGTACCACGGAGGGTGAGATTTGGCCTGAATTTCGCGCTCTTAGTGCGACTCGTAGACTCGGGAGATGTCGCAGAGAGATTTATTCGCAGACCAGCGAGCGGCCAGAGCCGGCGCGGCCCAACCCCTTGCCGCCCGGATGCGCCCGCGAACGCTCGAGGAGATGGTGGGTCAGGTCCACCTGCTTTCGACGGACTCCGCGATCCGGCGTCTCATAACTTCGGGCTCGCCGGTGTCGATGATCCTCACCGGTCCACCGGGGTCAGGTAAAACGACCCTTGCGTTTCTCGTGGCCCAGCATGCCCGGGCTCACTTCGAGGCATTGTCTGCAACCAGTGCCTCGGTTCGGGATGTTCGTCAGGTCATCAACGACGCACGCTCGCGACTAGAAGAAGAAGATGTGCGCACGGTGCTGTTCATCGATGAGATCCATCGTTTCTCGAAGAACCAACAGGATGCTCTGCTGCCTGGCGTTGAGTCGGGATGGGTCGTCTTCATCGGAGCGACGACAGAGAACCCATCGTTCGAGGTAAATCGGCCACTGTTGAGCCGGGCGACCACACTCAAGCTGGAACCGTTGGCACTCGACGATATCGAGCACCTCATTGATCGGGCGCTCACCGATGAAGAGGTTGGAATCGGCAAACGCAACCTGAAGATCACCTCTGATGCACGGCGCGAGGTGGCGAACATGGCAAACGGTGACGCACGAAGGGCTCTAAACGCGATCGAGCTTGCATCGGCTCTTGTGCGTGACGGCTCGGAGATCACGGTCGGACACATTGAGGAAGCGTTCCAGCGCCGGGTAGTTCGATACGACAAAGGTGGAGACCAGCACTATGACGTGATCTCGGCGTTCATCAAATCGATGCGGGGGTCGGACCCGGACGCCGCGCTTTTCTGGCTACATACGATGTTGGAGGCAGGAGAAGATCCCGAATTCATTGCCAGGCGGATGGTCGTGCTTGCTTCCGAGGACGTCGGGATGGCGGACGCAGGGGCGCTCACGGTTGCGGTAGCCGCGGCTCAGGCATTGCAGTTCGTTGGCCTACCGGAGGCCACATACGCACTCTCGCATGCGGCCGTCTACCTGGCGACCGCTCCCAAATCGAATTCGGTGACGAAAGCAATCACACGCGCTCGCGAGCTCGTCGCTTTGCATCCAGAAGCGAATGTTCCTGCTCATCTACGGTCGGGATCGCGCAGTGAAGGTGGCTACAAATATGCCCACGATTATCCGGGTCACATCGTCGATCAGCAGTACCTTCCAGACGCGCTTGAAAACTCAACCATTTTTGTACCGAGCGGGCAGGGGGACGATTCGCAGGAGGGTCGCTAGGACCGGTCAGGTAGTAGCTCACCATCGGTGAGATAGAAACGCCGCATGATTGCATCTACGGCCGTAAGCGTTCCGCGAACGGTTATCTCAGCGCCGCTCCGAAGCTTCTCGATGTCTGTTTCGATTGGCAATGCGGCGAAGATCTCGGTGACGCGGCCATCGTCGAGCGTTGCACCGGTCAGCTCTACTTCGATGCCAGGCCCATCTCCCAGGTATCGGTCCCGCGTGAATTCCCCAACGTTTTCGATGTTTCCGCTCCAGGTGACCGTTGATCCTATTGGCCCCTCTGAGAACAGTTCCTCGATACGGTAGGCGGGTTGGTATTCGCCGAATAACGATTCTGAGAGCTCGGCAACCGATCCGGCAAACGACGAATCAATCAAGCCTGCATCGATCGGTTCTTTCATCTCAGGCGAACCTACGTCCGCTGGCGGATCCGGTCGTGGATCCTGATTGGCGTCTTCGCCCGCATCGAGTTGTGGCGTCATGTCCTGTGCCGGTTGGAATTCGGCGGCAACAACCTCAGGAGGAAGCTGGGACTCATCGAGATCGTTGGCGGCCGGCACCCTGTTGGACATCTCAACTGCGGGCTCCTGAGGGACGGTAGCTTCACCGACGTCGGCGAATACCGAATCCTCGCTTCCGGTCACGACCTGATCGAGATCTAAAGAGTTCGGGTCCATGTCCACGATCGTTACCTCGACCAGATCTTCGTCGTTGTCGGGATCGTGCAGGGGCGTATCGCCAAACGGATCTCCCGGGATCGACAGTGGTGACTCGATCGCGTCACCTTCGTCGGTGCGATACGCAACTTCTGCCATGAAGAGAACGGCACGAGTGATCTTGGCGAGCTCGTCGGGATTGGAAATGATGCGAGGGATGTACGTTTCGATATGGCGGTCGGTGATGGATATGCTGGAGAATCGCTTCGAAGCCCGCTCCACCATGTCGCGCCTGTCAGCATTGAACCATCGCGTCACCTGGTGGGTGTCTCCCTGAATCAGGTGTTTCGTATCCAGGTCATCGTTTCCAATCTCGATGTCCTGGGCAGGCATGAGGTTCCCGAACATAGGCAGCTTGCGAAGTCCGCCGAGTTGATCGGTCGCGATCCGAAGGTTGAATCCGAGCCAGCCCGGGTAGCGCACTCGGAATCGGGTTCCCTTCTTGTCTCCCCGGCTCACGTACTCGGTGTCGACCAGGTACCCGTTGATCTCACCGGATAGCCCCTTTTTGTCAACCCGTAGCCCCAATTCGTCCGCGGCCTTCTGCAGGCTTGCCTGCCGCCGGGTCTTTGACAGCCCGGCGATCGTTGACGCGGCAATAGCAAAGAAGATGAAGGCGAATATTGGAAATCCATCCATATGCAGACCTTATCGTCTCAATTGAGATACGGGTTGAGCAGCGCTACTCGACCTGCCATGTGCCGTTCTGAGAAACGAGATCCATGAGGTCTCCGGGGCCTTTTTTGGACTGCGCATCCAGTATCTGGTGGTCGAGCATTTCGGAGTATCCATCGCGTTCGACTGCTCGAAAGATTCCGATGGGCGTAGGTCCGTACGGTCCGTGTGAGAGACGGGATAACGAAAACGCCGCTGCAGGGCTTGGCGCAAATTCGTCGTGAATGTGAACATCGGCCGGATCCACGTCGGCCAGGTCAACGATCGAGGCAGCTCCGTCGTTCATGACGACGGCCTTGTCGTCATCGGCCCCGAAAATGATGGGCTCGCCATGGGTCAGGTTGATCCGATTGACGGTGCGCTCTTCTTTGCCAGTGATCTGGATGAAGGCTTTGTCGTTGAAGACATTGCAGTTTTGGTAAATCTCAACGAGAGCCGAGCCGTTGTGTTCGTGTGCACGGCGGATCACCTCGCTCGAGTGATCACGGTCCATGTCGATCGTCCTTGCAACGAAGCTCGCCTCGGCGCCAAGAGCGACGCTCACCGGATTGAAGGGGTATTCGATGGCGCCCATTGGGCTCGATTTGGTTCGTTTGCCGGTCTCGGAGGTCGGCGAATACTGGCCTTTCGTGAGGCCGTAGATCTGATTGTTGAAGAGCAGAATCGTGATGTTCAGATTGCGGCGAAGGGCATGTATCAGATGGTTCCCACCGATGGATAACGCGTCGCCGTCGCCCGTGACGACCCACACGGAAAGTTCAGGTCTGGTCGCAGCGATGCCGGATGCAATGGCAGGCGCTCGGCCGTGGATGCTGTGCATGCCGTAGGTTTCCACGTAGTAGGGAAACCGGGCGGCGCATCCGATGCCAGAGACGAATACGTGGTTCTCTCTGGGAATCTCGAGACTCGCAAGATAGTTCTGGACCGTGGCCAGGATCGTGTAGTCGCCACATCCGGGGCACCAACGAACCTCCTGGTCAGTCTGAAAATCCGCTCGCTCAAACGTTGTCATGACAGTGTCTCCATCAACGCTTCCTCGATCTCTTCTGCCATGAAAGGCTTTCCCTGGACTTTGGTGAGGCTTTTGGCATCGACCAGGTAGCGCTCCCTCATCAATCGTGAGAGCTGGCCCCGGTTGAGTTCCGGCACCAGCACGGTTTCGTAGCTCTTGACTACCGACTCGAGATTCTTCGGGAAGGGATGGAGGTGGCGGAGATGCGCCTGGGCGACCTTGTGTCCGTTCTTCCTGACCCTACGCACGCCTGCGACAATCGAGGCGTATGTCGATCCCCAGCCGAGTACGAGGGTCGTTGCGCCCTCGTCGGAGTCGACCGCGACATCGGGTATGTCATCGGCGATTCCGTTGATCTTGTTCTCGCGCAGGAGGGTCATCTTTTCGTGGTTGAGCGGGTCGTAGGAAACGTTGCCGGTCCCGTCTTGCTTTTCCAGCCCACCGACCCGGTGTTCGAGTCCGGCGGTGCCGGGAATGGCCCACGGGCGTGCCAGGGTCGTCTCGTCGCGTAGGTACGGCCAGAACTCCTCACCGTGATTCAGGGCAGTCTGGAATGTGGTTGAGATGTCGGCCAAGGCGCTGAGGTCCGGAAGCTTCCACGGTTCGGCAC
>JABDOU010000005.1 GCA_013043085.1 Acidimicrobiia bacterium | reverse complement strand
GCGTCAGGCTGTGATCCTCAGAGAGTTGCCCGACACGCTGGATCAGGTCACGATGGCGGTTGAAGCAGGCATGGGGTTTGAAGGTGCGGTAGACCGGGTTGCCGCAGCTGGGCATGGCCCCCTGTCACACGAACTCCTGCGATTCCTCCGCGAGATGCAGCTGGGCGTCTCCAGAACCGAGGCTCTTCGGAACCTCGGGGACCGAACCGATGTAGATGACCTCCGCAGTTTCGTTTTCGCGATTATTCAGTCGGAAAACTACGGGCTTCCGATTGCACAGGTGCTGCGAGTCCAGGCATCGGACCTCCGGGACAAACGGAGAAGTAGAGCAGAGGAACGGGCCCTGAAACTCCCGGTGTTGCTGATCTTCCCGCTTGCGTTCGGGATTTTCCCTGCGATATTCATCGTGCTGCTTGGCCCTGCAGCAATTCGAATCTTCCGTGATCTCGGGCCGGCAATCTCATGACCAGTGTCCTGGAGCCGACCAACGTGAATTCGGGACAGCCGGTTGTGCTGGCCGATGTCGTTACCGGTTTGGACGATGTTCAGACGGTTAGCAGTATGCCTACTGGATTCCATCCGCTCGACGAGGCATTGGCCGGAGGTTTACAGACTCGCGATCTGACGATCATCGGTGGTGTGCCTGGAGTCGGAAAGACAGTGTTCACCCTGCAGATGGCCCGCAACCTGGCAAAGGCGGGATATCAGGTCGTTTACGTTTGCTATGAGCACGACGAGGCCAGCCTCGCCGGCCGGCTCATGGCGCTCGAGATGGGTTTTGCCGAAGGGATCTCAGCATCTGCGTCCGCCGACGCTCAGGAGATTCTCCACGAAATTTTGTTGGGTCAACGGAGCCTCAATGAAGAGTACGCCCACAACGCTCTCGTCCAGTTCGCAGTTGGCGAAATGAGCCGATATGGACACAACCTCAAGTTGGTGAGAGCTTCGAGCATCGATACCGGCATCGACGACATTCGCTCATTCGCGAATGAGCTTGGATCCGGTTCGATCGTGTTTGTGGACTATCTCCAGAAGATGCCGATCAACGGCGACTGGAGTGACGATGAACGTTCGATTCGCCAGGCCGAATCATTGAAAGAGTTGGCGCTGGCCAACGACATCTCGGTTGTCGCAATTGCAGCGGCCGAGCAGGTCGGGCTGAACGCCAGGCGACTTCGGCCTTATCACCTCAGAGGAGCCGGGGGACTGGCATACGAGGCCGATCGGGTCATGATGCTGAACGAAAAGCATCTGGCGGTTTCAAAACGCCACACGTCCGACTCTCTCGCATACGAGTCCTATCGCCGGATGATGGTGCTCAGCATCGAGAAAAACCGTCACGGCCAATCGGGATTCGACATCGAGTTTCTCAAAGACTTGCCGCACTTCCGCTTCGACCCGTACGGGAAGTTCCTCGAAGAGAAGTTGATCGACGACCTGTTCTACAAGGACTAGCACCTCATCTGGCGGTTTCCCGGCGAGGGCGATTTCCGGCACAACACAGGGCAGCTTGGACGCGGCTATCCCGTGTCTACGCGCGATAGCGTTTCGGGCTGATCGAGAAAATCAGGTCTCGAGGTCGGGAGTGGAGCTCAGGTCCTCATGTGGTTGGAATCTTCGTCGGCAGGTTGGGAAAGAGGAAGAGCCAGGGTTTGCCGACGTCGGGTGAACGCTTGGCCCGGCCGGCGAGGAACGCTGAACTCGTAGACGCGGGCTGACTACGCAGGGAGCGGCTCGTTGAGCCAGCCGTTTTGGTGAGCCATTGCCACGGCCTGCACCTGTGAGTTCACTTCGAGTTTTTGCAATACCGATTTGATATGGCTGCGGACAGTATTGACCGAGGTATATGACGACTCGGCGATCTCTGTTGCGCTACGTCCGGCTGATATCTCTGCCAGAATTGCCATCTCGCGGGTCGTCAATCGCTCGTACTTTCTGCGTTTGTCCCGTTCGATCTGTTTCATCTCTCGCATGACCAGCTGCATTTCCTGTAGATATGCCTTGGTTACGAGGACCTTT
>JABDOU010000398.1 GCA_013043085.1 Acidimicrobiia bacterium | reverse complement strand
GTCCTCGACATCTGCCTCGATCCGTAAGAGATCCTGGTCTGCGTTGTCGCCTTCTGTAAAAGCGTTCACGCCGACAATGATCCGATCTCCCGCATTGACCTTCTTCTCAAAAACGTATGCGGAGTCGGCGATCTCACGCACGAAATAGCCATCCTCGATTCCTGCATATGCTCCCTCGAGCATCGAACCCTTGCCGAGCTGGTCAACATGGGCGAAGATCTCTTCAGCCCTACGTTCCATTTCGTCGGTCATCCACTCCACATAGTCGGCGCCACCGAGGGGGTCGGCAACATTTGCGACCCCGGTTTCGTGAGCGATGATTTGCTGGGTTCGCAAAGCGATCCGCGCCGCTTCTTCCGTTGGCAGGGCCAGCGCTTCGTCGAAGGAGTCGGTGTGGAGGCTCTGAGTGCCACCCAATACCGCCGCAAGAGCCTGTATTGCGACCCGGGCGATGTTGATCTCAGGTTGCTGAGCCGTGAGCGATACACCGGCAGTCTGGGTGTGGAACCGGCACTTCAGACTGCGCTCGTCCCTGGCGCCGTATCGATCGCGCATCCATCGTGCCCAGATCCTCCTGGCCGCCCTGAACTTGCCGATTTCCTCGAAGAAGTCACTGTGGCTGTTGAAAAAGAAACTCAGGCGAGGAGCGAAGGTGTCGACATCGAGCCCGGCATTCATCGCGGCCTCCACGTAGGCGAAACCGTTGCCAAGCGTGAAGGCCAGTTCCTGGGCTGCGTTGCTACCGGCTTCCCGAATGTGGTAGCCCGATATCGAAATGGGATGCCATTTCGGCATCTCTGAGGTTGTGAATGCCATGAGATCGGTGACAAGGCGCATGGACGGGCGTGGAGGAAAAATGTACTCCTTCTGAGCCTGATATTCCTTCAGGATGTCATTCTGGATTGTTCCGGCGAGGCGGTCGCGGGTCACGCCGTTCTCTTCGGCCACGGCAATGTATTTGGCCATGGCTACATTGGCCGGGCCGTTGATGGTCATAGAGGTCGAAACACTTCCCAGGTCGATATCGGCGAACAGGTCTCGCATGTCAGCAAGAGTGTCGACTGCCACACCCGCTCTGCCAACCTCACCCAACGACCATTCGTGGTCCGAGTCACGCCCCATGAGGGTTGGCATATCGAAAGCGGTCGACAAACCGGTGCCACCGCTTCGCAGAATTTCCTTGAATCTGGCATTCGTATCTTCGGCGGTGCCGAACCCGGCGAACATGCGCATCGTCCAGAGGCGTGAGCGATACATCCCCGGGTAGAGGCCTCGCGTGTACGGGTATTGACCTGGCAAAGGAGGGTCTCCATAGACAGGGTCGACCGGCACCCCCGACATGGTCTCGAATCCTTCGGATCGCGGGTGCGTACGCTCATAGGACTCGCGCGACGTATCCCCGGCCTCGTTATCTCCGGACGCGTCATCTCCGGACTCGTCATCCACGAGCTCATTTGGCGAATCGTTCTTCATCACCTACATAGTAAAGAAGGATGTCGGGCCACAGCAGCGCACCCCGACAGCTGGCTCGTCCGGGTGCGGGTTGGTGATCGTCGTGTCGGTTGGGGTATCTAGACCTGGCTGGTGTGCCGATCCTCGACGACCGTGCGTCCGTCATCAGAAACGTGGCGCTCGGTGTGGGAACGAATCCCGAAGGTCCCTTTCGCCAAAGCGGTGATCACACCCACAGCCCCTACCGCCATGAGTATGTAGCCGATTGTGATCAGGTTTGCTCCCTCGACGTTGTCGGCGACGGCGAACGACAAAATCGCACCCACCGCCAGAAAAATCAGTCCAATTGCACCCATTGTTTCATCCTTTTTGAAAACGATGGCATGTTGCTTGGCATGGTGTGCCATCTCTTGCCATTGGTGTGACGTGCACGGTTGTTTGCCATGCAGTCCTCGCACATGCGAGCACGAATAGGGATACCCACTTATGGTGTTTTGAAACCTCGTTCTGCACTGCTCCGGGCCAAATTTCGGAGTCGTGAACGTGATTGGCCCGAATACGTGATGCTGCGGGCGGATTTGGCTGAGGCGGCCGGTGTGGGCTCGGGCCTTCTAACCTCGGGCGCGTGAGAGAACAACTTGCATCTGCGATGGCCGGGGACCGACGCTCTCTGGCGCGTTTGATCACGGCTATCGAGAATGGAAAAGCGGCTCAGGTTCTTCAGGATCTCGAGCCAGGCAAGCCACATGTCGTAGGAGTCACCGGACCCCCCGGAGCGGGAAAGAGCACCCTGGTCGATCTGCTCATCACCGAAGCTCGAAACGCAGGCAACACCGTGGCCGGGCTACTCGTCGATCCGTCGAGCCCATTCAGTGGCGGCGCGATTCTTGGAGATCGGGTGCGCATGCAAAACCACATCACAGACAAGGGCGTGTACCTGCGTTCGCTTGCGAACCGCGGGCATCTGGGAGGATTGTCCCATGCCGTTCCGGCGGCGTCCGCTCTGCTCTCAGCTATCGGTTTTGATGTGATCATCATTGAAACTGTCGGTGTGGGCCAGGCAGAGGTCGACATTGTTCGTCATTGCGACACGGTGGTTGTGATTCTCAGCCCGGGTTGGGGCGACGGTATCCAGGCTGCCAAGGCCGGATTGATGGAAATTGGAGATGTGTTCGTGGTCAATAAGGCGGACAGGGACGGAGTAGAACAGACCGTGTCAGATGTCAAGCAGATGTTGATGCTGGGAGAACAGGTAGGCGGGCCACTCGAATGGGAGCCGCCTGTGCTCGAGAGTGTCGCTACGACCGGAGCGGGAATAGGTGAGATCTGGGCGGCTCTGGTGTCGCATCGCGAGTACCTGGACTCGTCGAATGAGGGGCAGCGCCGCACGGCAGACCGGTGGGAGGCAGAGTTTCGAGCGGCTCTGCATGTCGCACTCATCGGAACACTCGACTCACGCGTCGTGGACGAACTCGTGGCAGATGTGCGCCGCGGCGTCATGAGCCCCTATCTCGCAGCGGAGCGGGCTCTGAGCAGGTGACATAGGATGCCCCGGCACGTTCAAGGAGGATTGTGGCACTCGTCGATTTCAGCAAAGAAGGCGCAGTTGGCGTCATAACCATCAACAACCCGCCAGTGAATGCTCTGTCGTCGGCTGTCACGGCTGATCTTGCACTGGCAGTCGACAAAGCAGAGGATGCTTCGGTCAGAGCGGTAGTGATCAAAGGCGGTAAGCACTTTGCGGCAGGCGCCGACATCAACGAGTTCCAGGCCGTGTTCGAAGGTACGGATGAAGGAAGGCTCGCCGGTGAGCTTTCCACAACCATCAGTCGGCTGGAGAGCTTGGCGAAGCCGGTAATCGCTGCCATCAACGGGTTTGCGCTCGGCGGTGGGCTCGAAGTCGCCATGGGTGCCGATTTTCGGTACATGGCACAGGACTCGAAGGTCGGCCAGCCCGAGGTCAAGCTCGGCATCATTCCCGGAGCAGGTGGCACCCAGCGGCTGGCGCGACTGGTCGGGTGGAGCAAGGCGAAGGACATCGTATTCACCGGCCGATCAGTTGCAGCAGACGAGGCATTGGCGATCGGGTTGGCGGACAGGGTGCTAGCCCCCGATGACGTGGTTTCGGTTGCGATGGAGGATGCCGCCACGTTTGCCTCCGGTCCTACGCAGGCGATCGCTGCCGCCAAGGCCGCAATGCATCGGGGCTGGGGGCAGGCTGCAACTTCGGGGCTCAACCATGAGCTCGAGGAGTTCCAGAGGTTGTTCCAGACCAACGATGCCCGGGAAGGCGTAGCCGCGTTCCTCGAAAAGCGTGAACCCGGGTTTGCCGGAGACTGATGACGTTCTCCGTCGTCGGCTGGGACGAAGATGCCCGAGAATGGGGCGTGGCTGTCGCATCGAAGTTTCTCGCCGTGGGGTCGGTTGTTCC
>JABDOU010000397.1 GCA_013043085.1 Acidimicrobiia bacterium | reverse complement strand
AGCCAGAGGTGGTCATCTCTGAGGTGTTCTTCGGACAGGACGGTTACGTCGCCGTCACCAACCACGGAGAAGGCGATGCCGTGTTGGATCGATGGGAGGTCTGTCAGTCTGCTTCATGTTTTTCGATCCCCAACATGACACTCGACTCCGGTGATACGGTGGTCTTCGCAGCAGATGAATCCGGCGGGATCGAAGGCAACATCGTCGACATGCGTCTCGGGGCAGGCGATCTCGTCGCCACAGCGGGAGAGATCGCTTTGTATTCGGGCACCGATCCGAAACAGCTCGTCTCATATGTCATGTGGGGACGGGATGGCCAGCCCCGGTCTGCGGAGGAAGTCGAGGCCGGGCTGTGGTCAGGCGGTCCGGTTTCCACCGTCGATCTGACCGACGGAATCGTCAAGAGCACTGCAGTGCCGCTTTCGGCCGACGATTGGACGCCCACGTAACGGCCGCGGACCGTCATCTCATACATGCCGTAACGCAGCTAGCTGACGGGCAGCCAATGCTGGTAGCCGAACCGGAACTCGACGTCTGCGACGCCGAGCGTGTTCGAGTTGCGGATATAGAGCTTCTGTTCACTCGGACGGAACACGAGAAGCGTGTCGACTCCGTTGTCGTTGAAATCGCCCGCCGTCAGACGATCATCGGGTATTCCGTAGTAGAACTCACTGTCGGCAAAGCCCTGCGTATGGCTTTGCCGGAAGTAGACAAATCCACTTGATTCGCGATGAAGGCCAACCGTGTCGATCCCATCGCCGTCGAAGTCGCCAACATACGGCTTGTCGCCCGGGTCGCCAAAGTAGTAGCTGAATTCGGGCTCGAGAATCTGGTTGGCGGATCCGAGCTGGTTGGAGATGAACACCCTTCCCTCGCTCTGCCGGTATGCCGCCACCGTGTCGCAGCCATCGCCACTGAAGTCCCCTGCGAGAGCAACGTCGCCCGGGTTGCCGAGAAAGAACCCGATCTCAACCGCGTCGTGACCCAATCGGTTGTTGAGATAGACGTATCCGTCGCTCCTCCGATACATCCCGTGCGTTTTTTCGCCGTCGCAATCCCAATCCCCCCACAAGGGCTGGTGACGGCTGCCCCCGAATGTGTGCGTAGAGAATTGTCCCGACTCCTCGCGCACATGCCACTTTCCGCCGCGGGCATCGACCATGACGGTTCGGGGATGTTCGTCCTCGACCGGCAACTCGTTTGGCACCGGATCCGGCTCCGGGGGTGGCTCTGGTGGATCGGATGGTGGCGGCGGCTGGCCGGTCTCCGCCGCGAACACATGTGGATAGGGGTTGATGGGTGTGCCATCGGGTTGATGAAGTTCAAAATGCAAGTGTGACGACGACCATTCCGCGTTCCCGGAGTCCCCTACGTACCCGATTATCTGTCCTGCCTCGACATGTACTCCGCTGGTGATCCCTTCAGCAAACCCCCATCCGAGGCCGTCGTCGGTTCCCGGTGTGTCGTTGTTGAGATGGATGTACCAACTCTCCCATCCGTCGTCGTGAAGCAGCGCCATGTCGCAGCAATTCCCACCCTGCTCGTCGTGCATCCAACCGACCGTTCCGCTGGCGGCTGCCAACACGGGAACCATTTTTTCGGCCAGCATGTCGACGCCGTGATGCGACCGACCTCCCGAGCGGGGTGCTCCCCAGGTGTCCGTGTATCGCACCTCACCGCCTACTGGGAATACGATTGGATATATCTCCGGTTCAGATGGCTCGGACGGCTCGGATTCCTGCGCAAACGCAGGTAGCGCCGTCATCGAGATGGCGAGGAATATGACTACGAAGAGTGGTTTTCTCAGCATGAAACCCAATCGGCGTTGTCGCAGTTTTCTTTACTTCGACCCGGGATCAACCCACCGCCCCGGCCACCTTACGAGTCGCGCCTGACCGATGCAATGAAACGATCGACCTAGACGGAAACCACTGTCTTTGCCACCCGCATGTCCCACCGCATGAACACGAAGCCCATGACAGCTACCAGAGCCGCAAAAGAGAGGAACATACCTTTGTAGCCGATAGCTGCGATGAGATAACCACTGATCGGCCCACCGACGAGCGCTGCGATGGGAAACATGAGCAGGAACAGGCTGATAGCCATTCCCCGATCGGCATCGCGGGCCCGGCTTGTCACAAGCGACAGGATGATCGGGAAGGCATAACCATGACCCACGCCGGAAAAGACCGCTGCGACAACCAGCATGGGAACAGATGCGGTGAACGCCAAAACGACGAGACCAGCCGAGAGCATCGCCTGCGTTCCCACCAGCGTCCGTTCTACCCCGAGCATGTCCGGCAGGCGAGGCCCCACGATGCGAAGAGTTATCGCAGTTCCCGAATAGACGACGAAGAACAACCCCACCGAGCCGACGCCCGTCTCATCGACGAACGTACGCAAGAACACGAAGAACACGTTGAGGGCCATGGAAAAAGCAAACGCCACGGCCCACAGTGGTCTCAGCTTCGGTCGAGCAAGCACCTGAACCAAACGTGATCGGGCACCGGCGTTGCGTGGCGCCGGTTCCTCGATCAGCGAGATTGCCACCAGGGCGGCGAGTGCCAGCGCGGCCGATACCCAGAACAACAGATTGAATCCGCCGAGCCGGATCAACAGGTCACCGAGGACACCACCGATCGCCAATGGTGCCTGACCCGATACTCCGAACAAGGCCAGTCCCTCGGTGCGGCGAGAGGCGGGGACGACATCAGCTCCGACGGTCGCCATGGACGTGTAGAGCAAGCCTTCGGAGATACCGTGGACAAAGGTGACCGCGATTGGCCAAAGGCCGCCGGCTCCCGAGACTGTGAGGAACAGGAGCGTGCTTCCGATTTTGACAACCGCGCCGAGCAGCGCAAAACGTTTCCGGCCGAATCGATCGAGCCATGAACCAAGTGCGGGTCGGACCAGCAGTCCGCCGACAGAACCGAGACCGAGGATCACGCCAACTCGCGGTTCGTCGGCGCCGAGTCCTACGAAGAATCCTCCAATATGTACGAACACGGCGAACGAGATGCCGTAGAACATGCTGGATATGAAGGCCAGATTGAACTGGCGAGTGAGCAACGATTCTTTATGAGCTAGTTGCGGTTGCATGATGTTGAGTCGGATGTGTTCGAGGACTAAAGCTCGACGACGATGGCCTTTTCGACCGCGGGCAGCCGTCGGAGGGCTTCGAGCGCTTCCGCCGAGGGCTTTGTGTCGAGGTTGATGAAAGAGAGAGCCTCGTGACGCTCCAGGTCACGACCGAGCCGCCACTCAGCAATGTTGACTCCGAAGTCGCCGAGAACGGTACCGACCTGGCCGACGACTCCGGGCACGTCCGAGTTGAGCATCATCAAAACGATGCCCGACGGATCAGCCTCGAAGCGATAGCCAGAGATCTGAACGATGCGGGGATGGTCCTGCCCGAACACAACTCCCGAGACCGTCCTCTCCCCACCCTCCCAGGTAACGCGACACATGACTTGATTCTTGTAGTCGGGATCATCGATGCCGATCGAACGTGAGATCTTTATGCCGTGTTCTTCGGCGAGAACCGGAGCGTTCACGTAATTGACCGTCTGCGGCATGAAGCCGTCGATCAAACCTTTCAACACCCCGGCTGCAACCGGGCGAATGAGATCTTCGGCATCGGATGCGTGGACTTCGATTTCGACTGATCGAATACCGGATGGCGCCATCGCAAACTGGAGCTTTCCAAGCTTTTCGCCCAACCGGATGTATGGCATAACGTGATCGAAGTCGACGTCACCGGCAAAAGCCAGATTCACGCTGTTTTGTATCTGCTTTCCCCGCAGTGCTGAGATGACTTGTTCGGCCACCTGGATAGCCACGTCTCGCTGCGCCTCAAAGGTTGAAGCGCCGAGGTGTGGTGTGTGCACAACTTTGGGATGACCAACCAGCGGATTGTCCGAGGGCGGCGGCTCGGTGGGAAACACATCGATGCCAACCGACTTGAGTTTTCCGCTGTCGAGGGCAGCGGCAGCAGCCGATTGGTCTACGAGGCCGCCACGAGCAGCATTCACGAGGACGGCGCCGTCTCGCATGAGGGCAATTCGTTCGGCGTCCATGAGGTTCCGGGTCTCGTCCGAAAGAGACGTATGGAGAGTCACGTAGTCAGAACCCGAGAGAACATCTTCGAGGTTGGCGAGGGTCACCTTGGTTTCACGGCCGATAGATTCCGAGACATACGGGTCGTACGCCAGGATGTCCATTCCGAACGCCTGTGCTCGAGCGGCTACCAACCGTCCAACCCGGCCGAAGCCGATAATGCCCAGAGTCCTTCCGTGGAGTTCCTGACCGGAGTAGTTCGACCGCTCCCACCTGCCGACGGCCATCGAGCCGTGGGCAGCTGCAATGTGACGTGATGTTGCGAGCAACAGCGCCATGGTGTGTTCGGCGGTGGCGATGGTGTTGGCGTTCGGAGTGTTCATCACGATGACACCGTTGCGGGTCGCCGCTTCGATGTCCACGTTGTCAACGCCGACGCCGGCTCTGCCGACGACCCTGAGCAGTGGTGCGGCGTCGAGCACGTCGCTGGTCACCCGGGTGCCGGAGCGAATGATGAGTGCGTCATAGTCAGAAATGGCCTCGATCAAACCGGACTCATCCAGGTCGGTCCTCACGTCAAAGACAACGTCTTCGGCATGCTCCAGTACATCGAGGCCGGGTTGGCCAAGTGCATCAGACACCAGAATCCTGTACATCTTCATCGTCCTTGTCGAGCGTGCTCGAGTGCTGCGTTGAACGATGCTCCCAACTCCGCATCATTGAACACAAGCGCACCGTCGTCTATCAGTTCAAAGCAGCGCAAAGCTACTGCCCCGAAGGAACTACCAATCAATTCGACAACCGCCGCCGGCCCCAGGGACAACGCAAGAATCGGGGCGACACTCTTCGATCGGATGACGACCCTGGCGGACTCGACCACCGCCGGCCGGGACACAAATCCGGCGAACGCAACGAAGAGATCGACCGCATCGGCTGCAAGGAGATCGCTCACCCCGTCGCCAATCATGATCCGACGACCGCCGGTTCGCACGACAGAGGTGATTACGTCAGCTTTACCCCTGCTCGCCGTGAGGTTCCCGCGGCTGTAGTCGAGGTACCGGGCGTCGAGCGGCGTATCTGACCACCAGCTACCTGCGAGCGGATCAAACGTGGTGTCAACGGCGCGAACATGCTCGCCTGCCATACCCAGCCAGATGGCGAATTCCTGCACGGGTTCAAGCAGTCCTCCGCTGACAACCCAGGTTTCATGGCCGGCATCGTGGATGACTTCGACGACGGTTTTGGCGTCCGGGGCGACGTTGGCTTTGTATGCGTCTTTCAAGGCAAGTACCTGTCGTCGGGTGGGGTTCAGCATGCGCAGACGCTCGCCGTAGACGTCCCCAAGATCAACCTGTCCGTCCATGACGGCGTTGGTCAGTCGAGCGACTTCGGACTCCATGTTCAGCTCGCCGGCTAGCACGTCAATTCCTTCCACGGAGGTCAGCGTCGAGTCGCAGTCGAAGATGACAACCGGATACGTCAGCCAACGCATGGGGCCATGCTATGAATCCCAGGCGTTCCGCGCGTGCCGGTGACAAAAAAAGAACCACTCTCCAACCAGCGATCGGAGAGTGGTTCTGAAGAGCTCGCCGCCTGAGGAAGGGCAGTGAGCGAGGATTGGCTACGAAAGGCGAAGCTGCCGCAAAGCGTCGACACGAGCGGAGTCAAGGCGTTGCTTGGTGGTGATCATCGCCTCGAAATCGCCGGTCCTGGT
>JABDOU010000387.1 GCA_013043085.1 Acidimicrobiia bacterium | reverse complement strand
GAGCGAAGGAACCCGTAGATCCGTTTGCCGAGTGGTCGCCGACCTGCCGTGAAACCGGTGGCTGCTGTCAAGCTGGTTGTGTCGTCCGTCGTCGTGGTCATCCCAACCTCTCCCGCTGCATTCGGCGGATATTGATGAACATGACCGGCAGAACGCCGATGAACAGGACTACCGCGACGGCAGACCCCAGCCCGAAGTCGAGTTGGGTGAACGCCCGCTCCCACATCTCATTTGCCAACACCTGGGTTCCGAAATTGCCGTTGGTCATGACCTTGGGAATATCAAACACCTTGAGAACGGTGACGATGAGGGTGGTCACCACCACGCCGATCGTCGGGAAGATTTGCGGCACCGTCACCCGCCAGAAGCTCTGAGACTCGGTGGCCCCGTCGATCCTTGCGGCCTCCAGCAGATCCTCTGGAACAGCTTTGATCGCTGCCGAGAAGATGACCATAGCGAAGCCGGTTTGAATCCAAATGAACACCACCATCATCCAGAAGTTGTTCCAGGGCGCATTCCCGCTGATGAACAGCACCGGATCGGGGATAACAGTTCCGGTGGCCTCGTTGACGACGAATCCCCCGATTCCGGGACCCACGAACCGGTAAATGAGCCACGCCAGCATCAGACTCACAGCAAGCGAACTGCCGACAACAGCCTGAGCATCGGCCTGCCAGCCCCGCCAAGCGAGATACAGCAGCCCTGCTATGACGAGCCCCAGAATTGCTGCTATCACGACCGTGGCGGTCGCCGAGTTACTCCACTCTCCGATCTTGATCCAAATCGTATTGAACACTCCTGTCTGTTGGTCCTGAGCCGGGCGAGCCACATAGATGAGGCGCCAGATGACAGACGCGCCGACGAAGCTGATCGCCATCGGCAGAAAGATCAGGGACTTGGCGATGTTCTCGCCTTTAGCCCGGTCGGCGAGCACAGCGACGGCCAGGCCCAGACCAACGGCGAAGATGATGACCGAAAAAATCCACCACAGGTTGTTGGCAATGGTGCCCCGGATATTCACGAACACGGCGAAGCTGAGCAGCGCGGCTCCACCGGCCATCAAACTCAGGCTCCCGGGGCTGGCTTCGAACGAATGGCCGAGACGACGCCCAACGACGCCGCCGACGACGACCCCGGCGGCGATCACCGCGATAGCGATCCAGAACAGGCCTGAGGTGAACATGTCGGTGAAACCACTGAAATTGATGATGTCAGGATCAGAAAAGAGCTTGGTGTAATTCTCGATACCATTCCACTGCAGATCGTTGGGATTGCCGGTCAAGAAACCCAGCCAAATGGTTCGGCCGAGCGGAATGACGAGGGCGGCCGCCACGAAGACGAGGGCAGGCGTCAGGAAGATGTATTTGCGGCTCGACAGGGCGATCTCGGACCGCTCCACGTTGTTGGGCCGGGGACGCCGGCCAATTGCGCCACCGACGAGAATTCCCAGGACCAGGCTTACGATGATCGCTCCTGCCCGTGTTCCGTCAAACTCTGCTGCCAGCCACGCTCCGAATAGCCAGCCCAGTGCCGTCCCGACGAGAACGTTTCTGACGATATCGCCATCCCTGCCACCCAGTAACCACACAGCCAGGCCGAGCCCCGCACCGACGAGCACCCCCACTGCGGTGGTGACAGGATCGATTGAAGGCAGGATCGTTTCCGCAGCCATGAATCCGGCGAGTAAACCGAGGACGGCTCCCCCCACGACCCCGATCGCGAGCCTTTGCATCCGGTCCTCGACTACCCCCAGCGCAAAGCCGACGCCGCCACCGACGACCACCGCCACCAGGGTCGCCATTTCTGGGGAGTCCAGCATCCGGTTTCCCCACAGCAACCCAAACACAACGCCGGCAGAGATCGCCCCCACCAGACCGCTGAAGAAGGAATACCGGCTCTGCGTGAGGTCAAATAGCTTGTTGATGCCGATGAAGATCAGCCCGCTGATCCCGACGGCGCCCAAGATGCCGAGGACGGTTATGGCGAGTCGACCCAAATTCTCTTCCTTTGCTACGAATCATGACGGGTAGGCACCCAAGATAGACGAAACCGGCCTGCGATGCAGGCCGGTTTCGTGGTTTCGAGTTTCGGGTACGGAACTAGCTAGGCCATGATGCCTGGATAGCTGCGAAGCCTTCCTCAACCGTCTTGTCGCCATTTACCACGCTGGTTCCCTCGGTCCAGAACGATCCGGATCCGACTGCTGAAGGCATCAAGTCGGCAACGTCGAATCGGGCCGGATCGGCAGTCAAGAGTTCAGCGATGAACGCACTTTCCAGCTCGTTCCACAGGCCCAGGTCGACGTCCAGGTTGGCAGTCAGGAAACCGGAGGCGTCGCCGCCCTTGATCTCACGCTGCGCCTTCTGTCGTTCTTCTGCGTACTGGGTCGATCCGAGATACTCCATGACGGCCCACACCTCGGGGGCGTCGCGGAACGCGGACGCCGCGTTACCAGCCGTCAGCACCGGCTTCGAGTTGGTATCCACGTTCGGGAAGTAGAACGTATTGACCTGACCATCAGGTCCCACGCTCGTACCCTCTGGCAAGAACGCCGCAAAGAACGACGCCTGGCGCACCATGGCGCACGTTCCGTCCGCAAGCGGCTGGCCGTGGTCCGAGCTATGCGACGTAGCCGCGATCGAACCACCGGCTGCATAGGTATTGCCCGGTGCGTTCCAGATGTCGAGGATCGTATTACCGATCGCGATGACCCGGGGGTCGTCGAACTTGAGCTCGTTGGTCGCCCACTGGTCGTACGCCTCCGGCCCTTCGACGCGGAGCATCATGTCTTCCATCCAGTCGGTGAAGACCCAACCGGTGGCAGGACCGGACTCGATGCCGATACACCACGGAGTCTGTCCGTCAGCGATCATGGTGTTGCCGAGTGCTACGAGCTCATCAAGCGTCGTGGGAACCTCGTACCCACCATCTTCGAAGACCTGCGTGTTGTACCACACGATCGACTTGTAGTCCGTCTTGACCTGGACCGCGTATGCGTCACCTTCGTACGTATAGGTCTCGAGCGTGCCTCCCGGCCATTGCGGCCTCACGGCAGCATCGACCTCAGCGGGAAGCGGCAACAAGAAGCCCTGCGAAGCGAAGTCGAGCACCTTCCCCGGCTGCGGGAACATACCGATGTCCGGCGGGTTACCACCAGCCGCCTGGGCGTTGATCTGATCCGAGAAGTCACGGGCACCGGTGTGGGTGATCGTCATTCCATGCTCTTCTGCGAAGACGTCCAGAGCTCGCTGAATGCCCGTTGCCTCGTCAACGCCGTCCTCTGAAGAGAAAACGGTGACGGTTGTGCCTTCTAGCGAACCCTCTTCCATGGGTTCTTCTTCCATGGGCTCTTCTTCCATGGCTTCGGTTGTTGTTGTTTCTTCGGTGCCGGGAGCGGCCGTAGTGGTCGTCTCCTCATCGGTGGTGCCTCCACCACACGCGGTAGCTACCAGCGCCAGCGCGAGTAGCAACGCAATTAATCTGCGCATAAGTCGGATCCTCCTCAGTTCTGATCCAGAAATGTTGAACGGTTGTTACGCAATCGCTAAACAGTTTTGTCAACGTTATGAATGGCCACGGTTTCGCGACCGCCGGATAGGTTAGCGCATGGTGGCGCTTAACGCAGCCAACATGGAGTCCCGGGCGGTCAGACGCGTAGACGGGCGTCCAGGTAGGCGGCGATCTGATCGATGGAGACCCGTTCCTGTTCCATCGAATCCCGGTCGCGCACGGTTACGGCCCGATCCTCGAGCGTGTCGAAATCGATCGTCACCGCGTACGGAGTTCCGATCTCGTCTTGACGCCGGTAGCGCTTTCCAATCGACTGGGTTACGTCCACCTCGATGTTGTGCCTGGTTCGCAGTGCCCCGGCCACGGCCTCGGTATCCGCCAACAGCTCGTCCTTCTTGGACAGCGGCAACACCGCAACCTTGATAGGCGCCAGTTTGGGATGGAATCGCATGACAACGCGCTTTTCTCCCCGCACCTCTTCCTCGTGATAGGCATCGAACATGAAGGCGAGCGCAGCCCTTGTGGCACCCGCGGCCGGCTCGATCACGTACGGGTAGAAGCGCTCGTTGGCTTCCGGGTCGAAATAGCGAAGGTCCTGGCCACTCAACTCCGAATGCGCCTTGAGATCAAAGTCGGTGCGGTTGGCGATACCTTCTAGCTCGTCCCACCCCCACGGATACTTGAAGTCGACATCGCTGGTGGCGGCCGCATAATGAGCCAGCTCGTCAGGCTCGTGTGGCCGCAGCCTGACGTTGTCGGGATTCATTCCGAGATCGAGATACCACTGGAGGCGTTCCTGCAACCAGTACTCATGCCAGCGCTGAGCCTCTGCGGGGCGACAGAAGAACTCCATCTCCATCTGCTCGAACTCGCGAGTTCGGAAGATGAACTGCCCGGGCGTGATTTCGTTCCGGAACGACTTGCCCACCTGGGCGATTCCGAATGGCAGCTTCAAGCGCATGGTCCGCCGGACGTTCTCGTAGTTGATGAAGATTCCCTGGGCAGTCTCGGGGCGCAGGTAGGCAAGTGCGCCGGCGTCGGCTACGGGCCCCAGGTAGGTCTGCAGCATCAAGTTGAATTCGCGGGCCTCTCCGAACGTCCCTTTCGATCCGCAATCGGGACAGATGTTCGGATCCTTCAGCTTGTCGAGCCGGTGTCGCTTGTTGCAGTGAGAACACTCGACGAGCGGATCCGAAAAAGACTCCTCATGACCGGAGGCTTGCCACACCTGACGTTCTTGAATGATCGCCGAATCCAGGCCGACCACGTCGTCTCGCGACCGGACCATCGAGTACCACCACTCGTCCTTGATGTTGCGCAACAGCTCGGCACCAAGTGGTCCGTAGTCCCAGGAGGAGCGGAGACCGCCGTAGATCTCAGAGGCCGGAAATACGAACCCACGCCGCTTGGCAAGGTTGACGATGGTCTCGAGGCTTGGGGATTCGGGCAACGAAGCAGTCATAGGTGGCCGGAGGTTACTCGTCGGCTGCTCCCCCGAACCGACGATCCCGACCCTGGTATTCAATGAGACAATCGTGCAACGCCTGCTCGTCGAAATCCGGCCAAAGGACGTCGGTGAAGACCAGCTCTGAGTACGCCGACTGCCATGTGAGAAAATTGGAGAGACGCTGCTCCCCGCTGGTGCGGATCACCATCTCTGGATCGGGCAGATCGGGAAGCATGAGCGAGCCGACAACGGTCTCCTCGTCGACGTCGCCGGCCAGGAGCGAACCCTCCTCGACTCGATGTGCGATCGCCCGGACTGCCTGGACGATATCGGCCCGTCCGCCATAGTTGAACGCAAACACCAGCCGCATACCCTCGTTGTCGGCCGTGATCTCTTCGGATTCACGCATCTGGCGGCGAACGTTTGCCGGAATGCGCTCATCATCGACCAAACCCATGAAATGAATGCGAATACCGCGCTCGGCGACATGATCGCGATGCCGCACGAGCAAGCTCTCGTTGAAGGCCATGAGAAACGCCACCTCCTCGTCGGAGCGCGACCAGTTCTCGGTAGAAAAGGCATAGACCGTTAGCCAGGCAACGCCCAGATCACTCACTCGATCGATGGTGTCAAACAAGGTGGTTTCACCTGCAACGTGCCCCGCTGTTCGGGGAAGGTCACGCTGGTTTGCCCATCGGCCGTTGCCGTCCATGATGATGGCGATGTGGCGCGGGATCCGGTCCGGATCGAGCATCAGTCTTCGAGCAGGGCGAGACTGCGCAGCTGGCGTTCGAGGTGATACTCGACGAACCGCCTGGTGATCCCCATCGCCTCACCTGAGAAGGAGGCGTTGTGCCCTGGCATCTCTGTGAAATCAGACCCGGCCAAATCGGCCAGATACGACGCGACGCCTGGGCGGAGTCGAGCAGCACCCGCGATACCACACGCCTCACACAGCACTCCCCCGGCCGGGAACGAAAAGAGGGCGTGGTCGCCCGGCGTTCCACACGAGGCGCAATGACGAAGGGAGGGGGCAACGCCAACGACTTCTGCGACCTTCAACAAATAGGCGGCGATCAAGTCCGGGTGATCATGGCCGCGATCGAGCGCACGGAGCCCCCGCTGCATGAGCAGGAAAAGACGATGGGCACCTTCGCCTTCCACAGCTATGGCGTCAGCGGCTTCGAGCATCGTGCCGCCCTTCATAACGCTGTCCAGGTTCTCTCGCAGCCTGGGAAATGCCTCAATGACAGACACGGACGTAATGGTGTCGAGGTTGCGTCCTTCGTAGAGGCCGACCTCGACATGGGTAAATGGCTCCAACCGGCCCCCGAAACGGGATTTGGTCTTGCGGACCCCTTTGGCAACGGTCCGGAGCTTTCCATGGTTGGGCGACAGGATCACAACTACCCGATCGGCATCACCAAAGGGATATCCGCGCAGCACGATGCCGTGGTCTTTCTTCAAGCCCATGAGGCAACGCTACTCCCGAACTGAGACAGTTCCCCGCCGATGCGACAATAATTGCCGCCATGAGCGAACGACTCGAAACCGACCGGACCCTGGCACGCATCTTTGGCGGCTTCCGATTCATCACCGCGCTTTGGCTGACTGTGCTCGCTTTGTTTGCTCTCCAGAACGATCGGCCACCGCCCGCGACCGGAATCGTGGTTGCCATCATCACCCTGGCCTGGGTGTTCGCATTCGTGACGTGGCGCACGGCTCGCAATCGGCCGGAGACACTGGCGACGTTGCGCTGGATGCTCAGCGATCTCGCCATCGGTCTCATCACCCTGATCGTCCCGCTCTTTGATGCAGCCGATGGCGTGAACTACGGAGCCGGCTATCCGATAGCCTCAGTCGTCCTCTGGGGATACGTCGGTGGCATCTCCGGAGGTCTCGTAGCTGCCGTTGCGGCCGGGGTCGTGATTGCCCTGAGCGGCGAATACGATTTTGCGGGCAAGGTCACGACATCGTTGATCTACGTGGTCGCAGCAGTGGTGGCGGGTTGGGGACAGCAAGTCTTCGAACGAAGCGATCGTGCGAGACGACGAGCTGAAAAGGCGTTGCGCGAGGAGCGGGCCGCTCGCGTGCGAGCTGATGAGCGCGCAGAAATTGCGTCCCGGGTCCATGACTCGGTTCTGCAAACGCTCGCTTTGATCCAGCGCAACGCAAGCGAACCCGAGACCGTGAGCTCGCTGGCCAGACGCCAGGAACGGGTCTTGCGTGATCAGCTCTTCGGTGTCGATCGTCGAGTCGATGGCACACTCGGCTCGGCCATCCGCAAGGTAGCCGAGGACGTCGAAGACTCGTATCACGTCGGCGTTGAGGTCGTCACCGTGGGTGACGCTCCCATGACATCGGCCCTGGAGGCGTTGGTGGCAGCGGCGAAAGAAGGGTTGATCAACTCGGCCAAGCACAGCGGGCAGGATCGCGTCGACCTGTTCTCTGAGATCCGCAATCAGCGAGTACATGTCTTTGTGCGCGATCGCGGACCCGGATTCGATCTCCAGGCGATCGGATCTGACCGGAAAGGAATCTCAGAGTCGATCATCGGTCGTATGGAACGCTACGGTGGGTCTGCCGAGTTTCACAGCGGCGCAGGTGTTGGAACCGAATTGGAGCTGTCGATGCACGTCCCGCAGGATTCTGTATGAGCATCCGGGTGTTCGTTGTGGACGACCATGGACTCTTTCGAGCCGGGGTGCGGTCCGAATTGGACGGTCACGTTGATTTGATAGGGGACGCCGACGACGTTGATGCGGCCATCGAGCTGATTCTCGAACGAAAACCCGACGTGGTGCTCGTGGATGTCCACATGCCGGGAGGGGGCGGGCGTCGTGTCGTCAAAAAGGTATTGGAAACCGACCCTGATGTTGCCTTCCTGGCACTTTCCACCTCGGACGCCCCCGAAGATGTAATCGCGCTGATCCGAACCGGGGCTCGCGGGTATGTGACAAAAACCATCGCAACCGACGAGCTCGTGGAGGCGATCAGCCGTGTTCACAACGGTGACGCAGTGTTTTCACCAAAGCTCGCCGGATACGTGCTCGATACCTTCACCGACATCGATATCGCAGACGTTGATCCGGAGCTCGATCTTCTCACAGACAGGGAACAAGAAGTAATGCGCCACATAGCCCGTGGGTATACCTACCGGGAGGTAGGGGAAGCTTTGTTCATATCGGTCAAGACCGTAGAGACGCATGTCTCCAAGGTGCTCAGGAAACTCCAGCTTTCCAATCGCAACGAGCTCACCCGCTGGGCTGCAGACCGCAAGCTGCTCTGACGCCGTTCACCACGATCTAGTCGTCGATTGGCAACAGGCGATTGATCAACTCTGGCC
>JABDOU010000385.1 GCA_013043085.1 Acidimicrobiia bacterium | reverse complement strand
TGTCAACATCACCCAGACCATGTTCGGCGAGCGCGGACATCCACGCTTCTGCTTGCCGCGGTTCGTTCATGAAGTCCACGAGCGAGCGAAGGCCTGCATGTGAAATCTCGCATGGTCGGGGACGTATCGATATTGTGCGCCGACAGGACATGCCCGACGCGAAAGGCACCCGCCGGCAGCGCATTCACAGGCATCGTCCTCCGTCAGGTG
Organism: Acidimicrobiia bacterium; assembly: GCA_013043085.1. Taxonomy (GTDB): domain Bacteria; phylum Actinomycetota; class Acidimicrobiia; order Spongiisociales; family SHLN01; genus JABDOU01. Next base: position 18,901 of record JABDOU010000385.1, on the reverse strand, counting down.
CGTAGCGCACGCCCTCACGCCGAACGCTCCGCTCGCAAAGGCGTCAACGGGACAGGCCGACAGGCACGGCTGCGAGACGCAACGTGCACAGATGTCGCCAACCGGCTCTGATTGCTGATGATCAAGTCGCTGTCTCATCGCGAGTCCGAATCGATAGGCATGCCAGAGTCCAAACTCGCGGTGAATGAACATGCCGATCAACGAGGGCTGAGACTCCCGGGCAAGGTGTGCCCAACGCAAAAAGGGATGGGGAGGGTCAACACCAAAGGGATACACAGCCATTGCATCCAGAAGGGACGCGATGGTGTCGCCGATGCGACGACTCCATCGATCGAGCGGATCCGGAAGGCCGTCGCAAAATTCCACCGAGCCGGCGTAGTTCTGCCAAAAGGTCGACCCGGCCGCCCCGACGAGCACCATCGAACGAGGGAAGCTCCCATCCGACCATGACAACTCTGGCAGCGACACAGATTCGTCTTCGCGAACGTCGAACGAGCCAAGGACTACCAGGCCGTGCTCGGCTACCGCTCTGGCGATCGTTTCCAACATCGACGGAACCATAGATCCATCATTTCACCGACGCAGCGCGGGTCGCGAAACCGATGCTTAGTGGGTTGCATTGATCGGTTGCCCGGGCGTAACCTGCCCCGCTATCCCTGACCGTTTACATTGCCTTGTCTGGCGGGTGACCCAGGGCGGAGAGTTGATAGTTTGAGATTCACACGCGTCGTTTCGTTCGCAACATGGGTAGCAATCGCGCTGCTGTCGGTATACGCATTCGCCGCGTTCACTCCAGACGCCACCGATTCGATCATCCCGGACACCACCGCTGACCCCCTCGAGGAAGCCGCCACAGCCGGATCGGGCGCCGGGCGACAAGCTGCGCTCGCACTCGCCCAGGGATTCACCGGAGCCGACATTGTGGTGCCAGATCCGACCACGACCACCGTCCCGCCCACAACCTCGACGACGTCGACGACCTCTACCTCCACCACAACCACCGTTCCTCCGACGACGACAACCACGGCAGCGACTGTCACTACGTCCGCACCCGCCCCAGCTCCCCGTGCGTCTGCACCGCTTGCTCCGGCGAGCGTTCGTTCTTTGGTAGCGCAGTTCTTTCGCCCTGAGGATGTCGACAAGGCGGTAGTCGTGGCTTTTTGTGAGAGCCGCTACGACGCCAATGCGACCAATCGCCGAAGTGGCGCAGCGGGGCTGTTCCAGCACCTTCCAAAATTCTGGGCGGACCGTTCTGCCAAGGCAGGATTCGGGGGTTCGGACATCTACGACCCCACAGCAAATGTGGCCGTAGCTGCCTGGCTCGTGTACTCAAACGGTGGGTGGAAGCATTGGAATGCCTCGAAGGGCTGCTGGGCAAACACCGTCCTGGAAACTACGACGACCGTTCCTGAGGAGTCCACAACCACGACGCTGCCGCCGGAATCCGCGACGACGACTACGACAACGACTGTGGCGACGGCAGCCGGCACAACAACGACGACCACAACCGCTGTGCCTCCTACGACCTCAACGACGGTCGCCCAGACAACGACGACGGAACCGACCACCACATCGTCGACCACGTCGACCACGGTCGCGCCAACAACAACAGCCGCCCCCACGACCACGGTGCCCGCCACCACAACGACCACGGTCGCCCCGTAGTCGTTTCCGGCCGTACCATTGCGGCCACCATGTCTTACGAAACCCACCCGGACGAACTTGAAATCCCGGGCGAACCTTCCTATCGCGCCGATCAGCTACGCCGATGGCTTTACGAAACGCCGGTTCTCACGCCGGCACAAATGACGAATCTGCCGGCGTCGATTCGAGATCACTTCGGTGATTCCCACTGGCCGTTCGCGGTAGAGACAGAGTTGTCTGCGGATCAAGGAGCAACACGCAAGTGGCTGTTTCGAGCTCCGGACGGCGCTTCAATCGAGGCGGTCGTGATGGGGTACAAAAAACGGACGACCATCTGTATCTCGAGCCAGGCCGGATGCGCGATGGCGTGCACGTTCTGCGCCACAGGCCAATTCGGGTTTGAAAGACACCTCACAGCCGGAGAAATCGTCGCCCAGGTCGCGTATGCGAACGCCAGTCTGAGAGACTCGCACATGACGATCGGGCGTGACCACATAACAAGCATTGTCTTCATGGGTATGGGCGAACCCCTGGCCAATTACGCAAACGTTCGAGAGGCAATCAGAAGGATGGTTGAGGTCATGGGCCTGTCTCCCAGACATATCACGGTTTCGACCGTTGGCATCGTGCCGGCCATCTACCGTCTCGCTGAGGAGCCGTGGCCGCTCAACCTTGCCGTGAGCCTCCACGCTGCCGATGATGAGACTCGATCGTCGATCGTGCCCATCAACAAGCGTTACCCGATCCATGCTCTCACCGAAGCGTGCGCAGCCTTTTTCGAAAAGACAGGTCGCAGGGTCTCGATTGAATGGACGCTCATAGCCGGGACCAATGACTCGATGGATCAGGCACAACGACTTGGTGCAATCGCACTCGGTATGTCTGCCCACGTAAACGTGATCCCTCTCAATCCGACACCGCTCTCGTCAGATCGACCTCCTGACGCCGATTCTGTCAAACGTTTCAAGCAGGCTGTCGCACGAACGGGGGTCCCCGTCACGATCCGCAATACTCGCGGCCGGGAGATTGATGCCGCGTGCGGCCAGCTCAGGTCACAGGCTTCGGTCCCGGGATAAGAGAGTGCAATGAAATCAAGCCTTCTCGTGATCGTGTCTCTCTTCGTTGCCGCCTGTGGTGGCGGACAGGGTGGTGACCTCGAACCTGGTGCCGGCTCGAGCGTTTTGACGGCTGAGCAGGCGAGCGAACAACCGGGTCCCGTCACAGTGCAGGGATTCCTGTGGGCCGACGGTCCGGAGGCCGTCCGGCTGTGTGATGCCGCTCTCGAGTCTTTTCCCCCCCAGTGTGGAGAGCCTTCGATACCGGTGTCAGGCATCGACATCACGACGGTCGCGGGAACCGACTTCTTCGAGAACATCTTTTGGGCAGAGTCTGTGCGACTCATTGGCGTCATGGACGACGGAACATTGCAGGCGGAGCGCCTGGCCCTCGCCTCGTCTGCAAACGGTCTGAACGCCAGAATCCTGGTGCCCCCCATCATCGTCCAGCCGAATCCGGGTTGGACGATCTTGATGAGCAATCCCGGGGATGAACCGGTTGACATCGTATTTCCCTCCGGCCAGGACGCGGACGTATTGATCAGGGACGCGGCCGGCGAAACGCTCTACGCCTGGAGCGCCACGTTCAGCTTCATACAGGAAGTACGCACTGAGACCTTGCTCCCGGGCGAGACCCGAAGGATCTTGCTCCAGGGTGTACCCCTCGAAGCTCTGCCAGGGTCATATGAACTCGAGGCCACCATCGCCGGAGAACCGGGTCCTGGTGCCATGCGAGGCACAATTCACATCAGCTGACAATGCTCTGTTCTATGAGATCGGCAATTCGATCTGACGGGATGCCCCATTCGTTCAACACTTGCGCCGACGCCGGCGCCCGTGGCCGCGGCCGGGAAGCAGGGGTTGCCGAGAATCTGGGCACCGGCCCCGGCTGCACCACGCCATCAATCTCGACAAACATCTCACGGTCTCGATGGTGGAAATGGCCGTGCGCTTCTTCCATGTTGAGGACAGGCGTGACACAAGCCTCTCGCCCGTCAAAGCGCTCGATCCACTCCGCCCGTGTTTTCGTCGCGAAAGCCGACGCCAGGACCGCGCGCAGATGTCCCCAGGTACTTCGCTCATATTGGCTTGGCACATCGAATGTCACGCCCAGCACGTCGATCAATTCTGCGAAGAATTGGGGCTCGAGTGCTCCCACGGCCATGTACCCCGCATCGGACGTTGCATAAACGGCATAAAACGGGCATCCGCCATCAAGAAGATTCGCACCCCGGTCCCAGGTCCAAAGACCATCGGCTGCGAGACCGTGCATCATCGTGGTCATCGAGGCAGCTCCGTCCACCATGGCGACGTCTACGACCTGGCCTTCCCCCATTCGGCCGGCGTGGAGCAGTGCAGCGGTGAGACCGAATGCCAGCAGCATGCCGCCCCCACCAAAATCCGCAATGAGGTTCAGGGGAATCGACGGCGGACCGTCCGGGGGGCCAATGGCATCGAGTACTCCGGTCATTGCTAGATAGTTGATGTCGTGTCCTGGTTCGGATGCAAGCTGACCTTGCTGGCCCCAGCCGGTCATGCGGGCGTAACACAACCTCGGGTTGCGAGCCAGACATTCGTCGGGCCCGACCCCCATTCGCTCAGCAACGCCTGGTCGGTATCCCTCGATGAGAGCGTCTGCCTCTTGAACCAGATCGAGCATCACCGCTTGTCCGAGCGGATCTTTGAGGTCGATCGTCACTGACGGGCGGTTGCGTGCGAGCAACTCATGTTCGGGACGACCGAGACCGAATACGTCTCCCGGGCGTTCTATTCGAAGAACGTCTGCCCCGAGATCGGCGAGCAGCATGGTCCCGTAAGGTCCCGGACCCAGTCCGGCGAGTTCGATGATCCGTATGCCGTCCAGGGGGCCCATGACCGATGATGGTACCGACGACGGACGCTGGGCTCCGTAATGTCAACCGGCTAGATTCCTCGCCATGTTGCATCCGGTATTCGAGGAAGCCTTCGACGACCTTCTCATTGCGTGGCGTAGCCACCAGATCCAGCGCAGTGCACCCGATCGTACGGTACAGAGGCTCGCCACGTCCCGTCTCAAACTCGACCGAGCTCGAGATCGTGCTTACCGGTTGCGATTCGGGATGTACCCGGAAGTTGCAGAAGAAAGAGAGGTTGCCTTCGTCATTTTCTGCCCATCGCTGGATGCCGTGGTCCACATCAAGCACCGCGATCTGAGCAACGAAGGCTCCATGGTGCGATTCATGTGTCCGTGTGGACAATCTATGAGCAGGCCTCACACCATGGAACGCACCGGTTGATCCGACAAACGATCGTGAGAAACCAACAGTGAGTCGGCCGGCAGGCTCAGCTCACCGACCCCTGAATATGCAATAGGCTGCGAACGTGCAGATTCCCATCACCCTGATCCCTGGCGACGGCATCGGACCGGAAGTTTCAGCCGCCATGGTCGCTGTTGTCGACGAGGCGACGGACGGAAGGATCGTATGGGACCGCCAACTGGCCGGCGCTACCGCATTCGAAGAAACCGGCGAATTGCTACCGCTGGATACCGTCGAGTCGATCGTTCGCAACCGCGTGGCGATCAAAGGCCCGCTCCAAACACCCGTGGGCAGCGGTTGGCGATCAATCAACGTGGCGATTCGTCAGGAATTGGATCTATACGCATGTCTCCGCCCGGTTCAATCACTTCCCGGACACTCGCTTTCGCGGTACGAGAACGTTGATCTCGTCGTCGTGCGCGAAAATACCGAAGGCTTGTACGCAGGTCGCGAGCACGAAGTCGTCCCAGGGGTGGTGGAGGCTCTCAAGATCGTGAGTCGCAAAGCTTCGGAGAGGATCGTCCGTTTCGGCTTTGAATATGCTCGAAATGAAGGACGCAAGAAGATCACGGTTGCTCACAAGACTGCTGTGATGCCCCAATCGGAAGGGCTATTCGTCGACAGTGCCGTGAGGGTCGCCGATGAGTTTCCCTTCATGCAAGTCGACTTTGTCAAATTCGACAATGTGGTCATGGACCTTGCCCTCGACCCCAGCTCTCATGATGTCATCATCCTCGGAAACCTCGACGGAGATCTTCTGAGCGACCTGTGCGCCGGCCTCGTCGGCGGGCTCGGCCTGGTTCCCGGAGCCAATATCGGAGAGACGACGGCGGTATTCGAGGCGGTTCACGGCACCGCACCTGATATCGCAGGCCAGGGTATCGCCAATCCGATAGCCCTGATCCTGTCCGCCGAAATGATGCTCAGATACGTCGGAGAGCACGGTGCTGCCGACCGCGTTCGAGGAGCGGTGGAGCAAGTGATGACGGAAGGGACAGTTTTGACCGGAGATCTTGGCGGCACGGCGACCACCGCCGAAATCACCCGAGCACTGGCGGCGGCTATATGAAAACGGCGGCGCTGATTGTGAGCGGAGGCATCGCCCAGGAAATCACACCACCGGTTCTTCGCATCATCGAAGCCGCCGGTGCCGACATCGACTGGGATCGACACGACATCATCGTTGGCCCTGAAGGACCAATCGACGGCATGCTCGAGCCTGCAATCTCGGCCGTTCGTGAACATGGTGTCGCACTCAAGACCAAACTCATCGCTCCCAACGGGTGGGGTCCTCGCGGCAGTCTCAATGTCACGCTGCGGCAACGCCTCGATCAATACGCCGGCGTATATGTGATCAAGTCCATTGCCGGCCTCTCGTCGCGGTTTCCCGAGCTCGACCTCGTTCTCATTCGCGAGAACACCGAAGACATCTATAAATCGATTGAGCATGAGGTCGTCGACGGCGTTGTCGAGTCGATCAAGATCGTGACCGAAAAGGCTTCCGAGCGGATTGCGAGGTTCGCGTTCTTCACCGCCAAGTACCTCGGGCGCAAGAAGGTGACGTTCATCCACAAAGCCAACATCATGAAGATGTCGGATGGTCTGTTCATGAACACGGTTCGTCGGGTTGCGGCCGAACATCCTGAGTTTGATTACGAGGAGACCATCGTCGATGCGGCCTGCATGAAACTGGTTCTGAACCCGTATCAATTCGACGTCATGCTCATGGGAAACCTCTACGGAGCAATCCTTTCGAACCTGTGCAACGGCCTGACCGGCGGCATCTCATCGAGCATGGGGATCCACATAGGAGACGACACCCGGATCTACGAATCGACCCACGGCGATGCTGCTCATCTCGTGGGAACCGGACTGGCGAATCCGTTGCCTCTGCTCATTCCTGCTATCGACATGCTCCGTTGGATAAAGGAAACCGAGGCAGCCGACGCCATCCACAGCGCTCTCGAGGCCGTTCTCGAGCAAGGCTCCGTCCTGACACAGGATCTCGGCGGTACGGCAACGACCGAGGAAGTCGCTGACGCCATCATCAGAAACCTCGACACCTGAGTCCGGTCCACCGCTTGAGCGCAATCGGGGCGTCAATAGCCTTCTAAAACGGGTTTAACCTTGCCTTAAACCTGAACTCGAAGGTTGACTCATTCCGCTCAGAGCCATGGGGCGTAGATCACTCTTATGCGCGATATACGCGTAAGTCGATTTTGTTGCTTTGTGGGGCGGCAACGTCAGCTGAACTGGGTCGTTGGCCGTTCGAGGAGATCGCCATCTACGAAGATGTCGACCTTTTCGTTGTAGAAGGCGACACGACCTTCGATTCCGCGGCTCTCAGGAAGCGGAGTGTCGTAGCCCCAGGCTACGTTTTCGTGGAGAATTCCGCCGGCAGAAACCGTCCAGTAGCGTGCCGTTCCCTTGTACGGGCACCCGGTCGACTTGTCGGTTGCAGAGAGAAGATCGAATCGAACATCGGTCTTGGGGAGGTAGTACCGGGTTGGCAGTCCGGTCTCGAAGAGAAGTTTGGCATTGCTGGAATCGGCGACAGTCTCACCGTTGATCTCGATGCGGATGTGACGACTGCTGTCGAGAACATCGATTCGGGTGTATGGATCACGGGGATGCACATAGACCTCTTCGTCTTCCTCGAACCAGGCATCCATCGTTTGCCAATCGAACCTCACGTGATCCTTGATGTCTGTCAACGGCGAGTCCGGATGGTGCCATGCACCGCCTTGTATGCTCGACTTCCGGCCGAGGACATCGAAGACGTGAGCATCGCCGCGCGATGGGGATCTCCGAATCTCGCTGGTAGCCCTGAGGACACTGTCGCTGATGTCGCCTATCGGAATGTAGTACTGGGGGTAGTTGGGAACTTCCCAAACCAGAAGCACCGCGGTTGAGTCGAGAACCATCTCACCATCGAGCATCGCCCTGATCCTCTTGTGTGTCCTTTCGACTTTTACCCGCCCACGGGCCGGCGAATGTGTGGTTGCCATAGTTCATCCTTAGCTGTCGTCTTTTGGACTACAGAACCGTGACGGTCGGCTTGCCTGCCTCGTGCATCAACTCATACATCCTGTGTCGTTGCAAAGGGTCGATGCGCTGCACGTCCTGGAGCTCGCATATCACAACCCGGCGTCAGCTCTCCGCATTCCTCAGACCGGGCGATTCGGATTCGTGTAAATACGGCGGGGAGCCAGCAACACAGCACACCGCCGTTCCTCCGCCATTACGCGATCAAACTCCTCCCAATTGTCGTGTTGGCCTCCCGCGGCGGAATAGATGGAACGGATGAGCCCGAGGATCTCGTGCTGACCCATCGCGGAACTCGCATCGTCGGGGCCTATCAAGTCGACGGGACCTTCGGCTGCCACCCAACGCCAGCCACGACGCACGAGAATCGAGAGATGCGGATCACGTCGAAGATGATCGAGTTTGCGGGAACCACCGACCGCGACGAAGCCGACGCAAGGATCCCCGGTCAGTGGATGTTCGATCACTCCCGCGTTGACGACTGTCAGCACCGGCCTGGCGTCGGAGCCGATCACGGAGGCAGTGACAAGGCCGGTTTCGGAACTCAGCAGAGTACGTACGTCATCGATCGTCGCCACAGCCGACATCCTATGTGCGTGATCTCACAGCAAGTCGGGATCGGAACATCCGGCTATCCCGCCGGTTCCCGACCCTGGTCCCTCAAACGTTCGGGAATCGAGAAACCCGGTGCCGGCGTCTTCGGTTTCCATAAACCTCAATATCGCCTTGCCGAGGGCAATTGCCTCTTGTTCGCGCACATAGCCACTCTCCAGGACTGCTGCCTCAGCGGGATTGGTCAGGAAGAAAGATTCTGAAAGCACGGAAGTGATCCCGTCGGTTCGCCTCAGAACCCCGTAGTAATCGAGGCCAGAATCGTTGAGCATGGCGACGGCGCCCGGCGGGCTGCCCGCAGCGTACGACACGTCGAGGCTGGAAAGGGTGGTAACGAGCTCCTCGTACACCAGGCCCGCCAATCGTCGTGAGTCGCTGGATGCAACCTGATGGAACACGAGCGTCCCCGGTTCGCGGGTTGGCGTAGTCGGGCCTCCGTTGTGATGAATCGAAATGAAAACGTCGGGCTCAACCCGCTGGGCCAGTTCTCCACGTGCCGCGATCGCGACTCGATAGTCGTCGGTCCGCGTGAGGAGCGTTGACACGCCTCGATACTCCAGAAATCTCTGGAGGCGTTCGGCAACGTCGAGGTTCAGATCGGATTCCCGCAAACCGCTCGACGCGACCGCACCGGTCTCGTCTCCACCGTGACCAGGATCGATGAGCACTTGCACGTGTGTCACCGGCATCCCTGAATCCAACGTCGCAGTATTCGCGCATGGGGTGCCCACGATCCATCCACCGGATGGTGATGCAGTGAGCACCGGTACCACGACACCGGACGGGCTCACGATTGCCACCGGTTCACTGGCGATCGTGGTCGATGTGGTGGTAGACGTGGATGTAGTCAGCGAGGTCGATGATGATGACTCGCCGATGTTGACGGAAATAGTTGTGGTTGTGAGCACCGCATTTCCGACATTCGTAACGGGTGCCGGCGACTCCCTCGACATGAGTCCGCTACATCCCGATACGATCACGGCCACTGCCAATATGAGATCCCGCCTTCGCATCGTCAGCAGATTACGAAGTTCAGATCGCGGATCGTAGGCTGGCGCCCATGAGTGACGCCATAGATGATCTCCCCCTTACAGAAGAGTGGTTCTATTGCATCGAGCATGGTTCGGTCGAGACGCGCGGTGGCTGCAAAATCACCGACCGGCTGGGACCGTATCCAACCCGCGAGGCAGCTGCGGCTGCTCTGGACCGTGTTGAAGACCGTAACGACGACTGGGACCACGATCCGAATTGGAATGACGATGAGGACGCAGACCGGGTCGAGCCATCGTAAAACCGTTCTCGTCTCGCCCGTCCACTCACGATGTAGCGGTATAAGAGACCGGTCAAGGGCATAGCATGACCGGATGGACCTTGTCGACTATGTCGGCGCCATCGCCGTGTGCTTTGATGGTCCCGAGTGCGATGCCTTACCGACCGCACGTTCCAGGCGATCAAAATCACGCCGCCGCATCACTGGTTTTCCATCTCGGTTCTTCTCAGCGCTCGATATCGCGACGGGGTGACTCCGGTCCAGCGCCGAAAAGCTCGACCTAGAGCAGCATCATCGGCATAGCCAACCTGGCGGGCCGCCGCTGCGACGGTTACATCTGACTCGGCGATCAGGCGGGCGGCCAGATGGATTCTCCACCTGATCAGATAAGTTCCTGGTGGTTCGCCGAGCGCATTGGTGAAACGCGGGTAGAAGGCCGAGCGGGACATACCGACCGCTGAGGCGAGCTCGCCTACCGTCCACGGTTCGGAAGGACGTTCATGAATCAGGGCGACAGCTTCGGCGATCGCAGGGTCTCTCAAAGCTGCAAGCCATCCGATCTCCACGCCTTCACCTGCCAGGACCGATCGCAAGGCGTACAGCACCACGACATCGGCCAAACGCCCCAGAACTCCGCTTGAGCCCGATTGTGCGAGCGACAATTCCCTCCGCATCATGTCAACCGTGGCACTGATCCAGGGGCCATTCGTGTCTTCGTCGCCACCCACCACGATCATCGAGGGCAGCGACGTGAGCATGGGGTGGACTCTGCTCCGGTCGAAATGGACCGTGCCGCACAGCAGCTTGGTCGCTTTGCCCCCTCCGTCGATACTCAGCCTGGCAAGCCGGCCGTGTTGGTGTGGAACGTGCTGCCAGGTCGGCGAGACGCGGCTATCGCGATCATCGAGCATCACATGCTCATGCCCCTGCGGAAAGATCACCACCTGGCCCGCCGAAAGAAAAACGGGATCCCCGCCGTCCGGTCTTGCCCAGCAGGAACCGCTGATAACGGCATGGAACAGACCCGTGTCGTGTTCTCCGGAGGCGACACCCCATGGCGCCGTCAAGTCTGCCAACGAAAACACGGCGCCGGTCAACCGCAACGTATCCATCACCCTTGCGGTGGGGTCTCCGGACGTTTGATCAAGAGAAACGGACATCCGGCCCTTCTTTCGTCCAGATTCTTGTTCTACCGTAGCAAAAACACGAGGAGACGCAATGCTGTGGTTGGCAACAATTCTGAACTTCTTCCTACCTGGTGCCGGATACCTGGTGGCGAAGGTCAAACCGCCCTGGGCGGTTCTCTGGCTGCTGGGTGCCGTCGGTCTCACAATCGTCGAGTTCGGAATCCAGGAGAGTGAACCCGACCTCTACCTCCTGATGTTCGCAAGCGTGTTGGCGATGAACCTCGCCTTCGCCATCGATGTCTACCGCACACTGAAGGACCGGGAGTTGGCCGTTGCCTCCTGACAACGCCCTGTCGTAGTCTCGTGGAGATCCCCCACGAAGGAGACCACAATGTCACTCGATTCAACCGCAACGGCCCATTGGGAGGGCGACCTCCTTTCGGGCGCTGGAGTCACGACTCTCACCTCTGGAGCGGGGGGACCGTTTCCGGTCGATTGGAAAGCTCGCTCTGAAGACCATCGGGGTAAAACCAGTCCGGAAGAGCTCATCGCTGCGGCTCACGCAACCTGTTTTTCGATGGCACTTTCGAATGGACTAGGCAAGGCCGGCACGCCCCCAGATGTTCTGGATGTCACAGCGACCGCGACATTCGTACCAGGCGAAGGCATCACATCGATGGTGCTCGTGTTGAGCGGCACGGTGCCCGGCATCAGCGACGATGAATTCCGGAAGGCCGCCGAAGACGCAAAAGAAAACTGCCCAGTTTCACAAGCGTTGCGGGGCAATGTGCCTATCACCCTCGAGATGAAATAACCATCCTGCGGTCTCGATAATCCGCTTCGCTCCGAGCTCGCGCTCAAAAAGTCGGCCCGGCAAATCTGACTTTTTCCCCTGCAGATTTGCGCGAGGCGCGATCAAGATGATCGGAGAGCAAGGAGCAGGATGCGATCCACGAAACCGTCGCCCGTGGCTGCCACCAGCTTGCTCGTGATCCTGGCAATTATCGGAGGGCTGGCGGGCTGTGCAACGGAATCGACAACGCCCCCGGATCCATCACTACTACCTTCGACAACGTCGTCTACATCAATCGTCACGACCACTCCCCCGCCCGGAGTCCCAGTGGAATTGGGCTCAACCGAAGTTGGCACGGTCATCAACCTTCCGCTGATCACCGTCGACTGGACCTGGACTCCACTCGACACAGGGGACCCGGATGTCGTCGACCCATGGCTGAATCACGTGAGCATCATCGGCGACCATTTCGTAGTGGTGGCATTCGCCTGGAAGGCACCGCCTGACAATCAGAGCGTCTACGCATGGACATCAGAAGACGCCGTCGAGTGGGTGCGGACCGAACTCGAGATTCCGCAGGGCGAAGTCATGAACTCGGTCATCATGACCGGAGGAGAGCTCATAGGCCTCGGTCAGCAAACCGCTTCTGGGGCAATGTATCCGAAGCTCTGGAGGTTCGACCCAGACGAAAGCTGGAAAACGATGGAGTTTGAAACTCCCGGGATCGATCTTCACGACGTGAACATCTATGGGGTCGCCGTGAATGGAGCCGGCATGTTGCTCGGGGCGGGACTGGACGTTTATCGAACCGATGAACCAATCACGTTCGAGGCCAAAGGCTTCCGCTTTGAGCTTGATGACATCGAAGGCAGATTCGAGGTCACCGAGGCCGACACCGGTCGGCTTGTGACAGCCGGACGGTGGGCGGACCTCTATCGATGGAACGAAGAAGGGCAAGCGATCTACGTCACCGAGACCGCGGCGCTCATCACGATTGTGCCTTGGGAGGTATGGGACGGGATCTATCCGACATTTTCGCCGCTTCCGATCCCTGTCGTGGCAGCAGGCGAGATACCTTCGCGTCAATCGATCGAGTGGGACGGCTACTTGGTTACGGTGGACGATTCGCAAGACCTCTTCGTTGTGACCCGGAACGACCAGGTGATAACCGAGGGGCGCCTCCAGGATCTCTATCGCGGCCCATCCCCATCGTTCACGGACCGCGCATCCGACGAACTCGCGGTCTCGTTCACCTGGGACGAATGGGATAGCGTCATCAACGCCGCATATGAAGGTTACAACGGGGTTTCGCACGTGCGGCACGAGTCACAGCAGCTCATCTTGTTCTCATCCGACGGCAAGACCTGGTCCAGACGGATTCTCAGTGAAGACCACAACACACACCTGGAGTCAGTTGCCACGGTTGGGAATACCTTCGTGGTCAACCTGGTCGAACACTCCGACTATGGCCCGCGCCGCAGTGTGTTCTTGTCGGCGGACGGTATCGAGTGGAGACAGATCGAGACAACCGGGTCGGAGTACGCCGATGTGATCCAACCGGGCCCGCACGGTCTCATTGCAATTTCCTGGGGCGCTGATGAGCCGGCCGTCACCACCTCGGATGATGGAATCGACTGGACGAACGCCCTGACGCTGGGACCGCAGAACGACAATCGGGAAGGCTGGCTGAGGCTGGTTGCCAGCGGAGACCTGGGACGGGCGGCGCTCGCAACCCTTTCACCGGCGCCGCCTCATGAGAACCTGCGCATCACAGTCGGCGGCCGAACTGCCGAGTTCGGCGGTCTCGAGTGGGCATTGCGGATCACGGAAACACTGTCAGGCGACGTGTTGCTCGAAGCAGGGTGGAGTGAGATCGAGGAAGCATATAGTTCGGGAGATCCTCCTTTTGCGAGTTATGAAAACGGGGCGACCACGCTGTTTTCCAGGGACGGCGAGGCGCTCATGGTCATCAGCGATGAGCTGGCTTTCGAAGCTATGGAGGAGCAGGCCGCGTCAAACCAGGCCCAGGCCGACCATGTGCTCTTTTTGGAAATCGATGGGAATTGGCACGAAGTCGAGTTTCCGGACGACAACACCCCTGAGACCCTGGCACTCGGCACCGATGTGATCGTCGTCGGCACGATGAATTACCCGCCATATTCAGCCACCTCACCCGCGACGAACCAACTGGGGGTCCTCACGGGCAAGCTCCGGTGAAGTCGCTCCGTACAGGCGTTCCTGCGCTACGGCATTGTTCCGAGGCCAAATCCGAGGGATACCGTCACCAATGAAGCCACAGCGCTCAGAGTGAGAATGTTGGCTCTTGTGCCAATCACGTCGCCTCGCAGGAGCGCTACCTGTGGAAGAAGCATTGCGGTGGCGGCGAACGCCAAACCAGTGGACCAGCCAGGACGCCAGGGTGCCAATGCACCAATCGCGACCAGCGTGCCGATGACAAGAAACAAATGCAACGCTCGCGCCGACTCATCACCGAGCCGAACCCAAAGCGTCAGTTTGCCCGCCGCAATATCGGAGATGGCATCGGGCGCATCGAGAGCCATGAGCATGACGACATTGATCACCACCAGAGGTAGAACAAACGACGCCAGCAACTTCCAGTTCGGATCGCCCGCCGCAAGTGCGCCCGTGAGCGGTACCAAACCGCCAACGATCACCGCGGCCACCAGTTCACCCCAGCCACGAGATATCAGCCGCATGGGAGGCGCCGAATACCACCACGAGCCCAGAAGCGCGACGACGCCAACCAGGCCAAGGCGCATATCCAAAAAGGCGGCCCAAACGCCAAAAACTACCGCCAACCCGGAAGAAATACGAGCCGCCACCAGAGCGGTCCGGGGCGGAAGTCGACCAGAAACCAGGGCACCGGACCCGCCCGAGAACCAGGTTCGGTTGGTTGCCAGAGCATCGGGTTCCTGGTCGAAATACTCATTGGCATACTGGGCCACGAGCTGAATGGTGGTGACCATGCCCTGGCCGGCCAGGTAACTCGTAGGCGAGATCACACCTTCCGCAGCTCGCGTACCAACCCAAAACAGAACGAAACCACCAATGAGAAACTCGAATCTGCTGAGTCTCACAAACGCCGATAGCACCCGCCTATTGTCGTGGAACGAAAGCCACCGTGGTTCGCCAACGTGGATCTGACCTGGGTCCGGTCCTCGAAACATCCCGCGGGATCACACGCAGACAAACGCTCGCAAACGCTGGTGCCTCTAACCCATTGGCACGTTGTCGGACGCCAACGGGACGTTCTACCCTGGGTCCGCGGCAACGCCGCACGCCACAATGGTGACCAGAAAACTTCGAGGAGATATGACGAAGGCCATCATCACTGATCGTTTGACCAAGCACTACGGCGAAACGCAGGCTTTGATCGATCTCGATCTCGAAGTCGAACTGGGCGAGGTATTTGGGTTTCTTGGTCCGAACGGGGCCGGGAAGACGACGATGATCCGGACGATTCTCGATCTGATCTATCCGACCTATGGAACCGCAACCCTGCTCGGAAAGGACTCGCACCAATTCGCCGTTGAGCTTCGGAATCACGTCGGATACCTCCCCGGCGACCTCGAGCTATATCCGACCCTGACCGGCCGAGAGACACTGACGTACTTCGCCAACCTGCGGGGCGGAGTCGACTGGACCTACGTAGATCACCTCGCCGATCGGCTCGACTCCGACCTGACCAAGAAGGTGAGAGATCTATCCAGCGGAAACAAGCAGAAGGTCGGTCTCATCCAGGCATTCATGAACAAGCCCGACCTGTTGATTCTCGACGAACCCAGCTCGGGCCTCGATCCTCTGGTGCAGCAGGAATTCCAGGCGATGTTGCGAGAAATTGCAGCCGAGGGACGCACTGTATTTCTCTCCAGCCACACCCTATCCGAGGTCGAACGCGTTGCGGACCGCGTGGCCATCATCCGCCACGGCCGCCTCGTCGTGGTGGAACGTATCGATAACCTGAAGACGAAGGCAATTCGCCGGCTCGATATGGAATTCGGGGAACCGGTTTCGGCATCGCTGTTCGAAAGCATTGATGGAGTCCGAAATGTGGAGGCCGACACCACACGAGTTTCTGTGTCCTATGAGGGAGCGATGAAGGATCTCCTCCATGTAGCAATGGGTCACGACTTGATCAACCTCGAGAGCGTAGAGGCCGACCTCGAGGAGATCTTCCTCACCTACTACCGCGACACCGAGAGTTAGGAGAAGCCGCGATGCTGGCCAACGTATTCACGAAATCGCTGAGGGATCGCCAGGTAGCAACTCTGGTCGGGGTGATAGGTGTTGTATCGGTTGCGTTCCTTGGACTGTGGGCCTATGCCGATCTCGACGATCAGATTGCCGAGCTGTACGGCGGCCTGCCGGAGGGTTTTCTTGCCCTGATCGGACTCGAGGTGATAACCGATGCGGGCACACTCATCCTCGGCGAGATCGCCAACCTGATGGCTCCGATGGTGCTGGCCGGACTCGCCATCTCGATGGGGGCGGCCGCGGTCGCAGGCGAAGAACGCAGGGGAACCCTCGGGATACTGCTCGGCAATCCAAAAAGCCGGGTCAGCGTCTTGACTTCTAAAGCGGCGGCGATGATCGTGCTCGTCACCATCGGCGCAGCGCTTGCTGGCATTGGGTCCGGCCTCACGGCTGCGGCATTCGGCACCGACTCTTCCGACATGCACCTTCCGGCCGCCATGCTGCACGTGACGGCGATTGCACTCTTCTTTGGCTTTCTGGCCCTTTTTCTCGGAACCTGGACAGGTAATTCCTCCGTTGCATCCGGAGTATCGGTCGGTGTTCTGCTGATCTCCTTCCTGGCCGCAGGACTCTTACCCCTCATCGAAAGCCTCTCGAACCTGACCAGGATCTTTCCGTGGTACTACTTCAACTCATCGGGGCCGCTGCAGAATGGCATCGACTGGGGGCACCTGGCGGTGCTGATCGTGGCGATCGCGGTACTTGGGGCCGGAGCAGTGGTAGGAGTGAGGCGTCGGGACCTCAAGGTGGGCTCGCCCTCCGGGGAATTCGTGAACCGGATGCGGGAACATCCGATCGGCAAAAAGATCCTGACCCGCCTCGCCGGGAAGACGAACGTGTCGTCCATCGCTCTCAAATCCAGTACAGATCATCGAACGCTGACAACAATCGCTGCGATGGTGATGCTGTACACGGCCCTGATGGTCGGCCCGATGTACAACGCGGTGTCCGACGTTCTCGTCGAATTCTCGAAAGCGATCCCGGACGGCCTCAAAGCGATGATCGGTTTTGTTGACATGGCAAGCCCCGAGGGATGGTATACCGTCGAGGTCTTCAGCATCATGCTGCCGGCAACGTTCATTGCCGTTAGCGCCGCGGTTGGCGCCCGTGCTCTCGCCGGCGAAGAAGAAAACCGGACAATGGACCTCCTTCTCGCAAATCCGGTAAAGCGATCACGCATTGTCGTCGAAAAGGCCATGGCCCTGACAATCATCGTGGTTGCCCTGGGTGTGGCAACCGGAGTAGGCACGTGGCTCGGAAGCCTGCTCGGCGGCCTGGATATATCGGTAGCGAGGATTGCGGGAGCGACACTGCTCGGCGTCTTGCTCGGCGTTTTCTTCGGTTTCGTCGCACTTGCGGTGAGCGGCGCAACCGGAAACCGCCGGACAGCGATCCTGGCAACGGCAGCCGCCGGTTTCGTCGCCTACTTCGCAAACGCCTTCATTCCCGTCAACGAGAGCATCGCGGGTTGGGCGCGTCTGTCTCCCTTTTTCTATTACGCGGACGGTGATCCGCTGGCGAACGGCATTAATTGGACAAACGCAGCTGTCCTGGCCGCGCTCAGCCTGGCCGTTCTCGCCGCAACACTCCCGCTCTTCCAAAGGCGCGACATACGCAACTGACCAACTCGTTGATCCCGGACATGCGCTGTTTGCTCCAATCTTGCGTGCGCGCAATCGATCAAGACCACTCGTCAGGGAGTCGACAAATATTGGGTGGAATTACTGAATTCCGGTACCTGGCGCGACGCCGGCGATCCGGTAGAACTAGACGGGGTCGCCGAGACGTTCGTGAAAGTCGTTTCGGCTGCCACCGGGATTGCGGCGATCAGCGTCTTTGCTGTCAGCGCGACGACGAACCATCTCGTATGGCTCACGTTCGGTTTGCTGCTGGCTGCCCATGCGTTCCTCGGGATCCGCCAACTCCGGCAACACAAGCCTGACCCGCTTCTCCATTCCGGACTTCTCGTGGCTTCCGTCGGCTGGCTCACCACGGTGGTTCCTGACACATCAGTCGCCGTCCCGATTTCGATTGCGGCTGTGGCCGGTCTCACAACAATGTTCGGTTCCGGTCGCAGACTCCGGGTGTTCCTGGCCCTGGTTGCTGGCATTTGGCTTGCTCACGTGATTCAATTCGGGCTTCACCTTGCCAGCCATCGGCAGGACAACCATCTCAACGATGGTGTCGGGCTCGCTCTGGAGCTGGCCATGTTTGCCATCGTCGGGCTGCTGGCCGGACGGGTCACGCTGTCGGCGCGTATCAGCAGCAACCTCTATCGAGATTTGATCGACAGCGCGCCGATTTCGATCTGGCGAGAAGACTTCAGCAGGGTTGGACAATGGGCGGAGGGCTTGCGCCAGGCAGGCGTGAAGGATCTGCGGGCACATCTCGAAACCAGCCCTCAGCTACTGATGGAGGCCATCGATCTCATTGACGTTGTGGATGTAAACCCGGCAGCCGTCAGCCTCGTCGGGGCCACGAACAGGCAAGAGCTCATCGGACCCATGAAGGCATCGACCATTGGAGATGAAACGCGACCTGCGTTTGTCGAACAGTTGCTGGCCGTGTGGGATGGTCGCGAACAAATGTCGACGGAGGTTCGAGGCCGTCGATTTGACGGCTCGCATTTCACTGCAATCCTGAACTGGTCGACAACGTCTGAACCAGGCAACCTCAAGAACGTCATCGTGACCATCGACGACATCTCTCTTCTCAAGGACACAGAAGCAGAATTGGCCCGAAGCGGAGAGTTGATGTCGGCGCTCGTCGATGCGCAGGCAGAG
>JABDOU010000378.1 GCA_013043085.1 Acidimicrobiia bacterium | reverse complement strand
GTGTGGATCCAGCCATGCCCTCGACGACCCTGCGAGGGTCGCGCCAAACGCGAGGTTGGCGAGGCCGATCATGACGAGAAACGCCAGCGTTCGACTATCGCCGTCGATTCCCAAACGCACCAGGACGAGGGCGCCTGCGGATGTGGCCGCAATGACGCCCGCCAACACGGTGCCTGCGAGTCGATCAATCGTGCGATTCTCCGGCTGGACGATGGCTGAGACGAACGCCGTCATTACCACAAAAGCAACGGCGGCACCGAGACCGGCAGATCCCCACGCATACGCAGCGAGTGGTCCGACCAGGGTTCCCGCCAACGCCGGCCAGGCCGAAAATCCAGAGGCGGTTCGGCCTTCTTCAAAAACATCCCATACCCAGAAACCAAAGACCCCGACAACAGCCGTGACATACCACTGCTCCCCCATGAAATTGGCGATCAGCAGAGCGCCGAGGGCGGCGGCGGCCAAAAAGACGTGGAACTGCGACTCAACCGTAGGGTCTCGAACCGCGGCCGATCCGCCGGAAACCGGTGGTAACAACGCGATCTCGTCGGATTCGTTGACGCCCGTCTCGGGGCCGGCCGGTTCGCCATTCACCCAGACGCGAGCACTGGCGAGACCCTTCTCGAAAGAGCTACCGAAGCGGCTGGCAGCGGCAGCAAGGACCGCAGCGACCGAGTCACCCTCGACATTCACCCGTGATTCGCCGGCTGATTCTTTCAATCCGGCAAACAGCCGAAGCGTTGGCATGTGGTGCTCCTACGAGATTGAGCGCCATCGTAGCGAAACCCTTCGCTATTGTTGCGCTGCAATCTTTTCGCGAACTGCTGAGATTGTCCAAAACCGGAGAAAGCAGGTCTGTGAAAGCACTTGTGATCGGAGCCTCGGGCTTCGTAGGCGAGTACCTGATGGCCGCAGGGCACTCCAGAGGCCACGCCGTGGTCGGGACCTTCACCGCCAAAGCCGAAACCCATCTCGAATTCCTGGACGCTACAGACGCTGACGCCGTTCACGACCTGATCGTGAGGACGTCACCTGACTGGGTATTCATGACGGCCGCCAACCCGCATGTTGATCTGTGCGAGACCGACCCGGCCGCCACCCGGCCGATCAACGTGGACGCGGTTGAATCGGTGGCCTTGAGCTGTGCCGAGGTCGGATCCCGGCTCATGTTCTTTTCAACCGACTATGTCTTCGACGGGAGCAACGGTCCGTACGACGAGCACGCCGAACCAAATCCTCTGTGTGAGTACGGTCGTCAGAAGCTCGAGGCCGAAGAACTCGTGAGATCGATCCTTCCAGACCACCACGTCGTATCTCGTATCAATGTTGTCTACGGCTGGGAGAGACACGGCAAGAACTTCTTCGTTCGGCTGCTCCGAAACCTCCGCTTCGGAGAATCGGCGACGATCCCCGACGATCAATACTCCACCCCGACCTACGTTGGCGACATCGCCGAGATGGCGTGGGACCTGGCCGAAGCCCGGGCGAACGGCATCTACCACCTCGCCGGACCGGACTTCATCGATCGATGTGAGTTCTCGAAGAGGATCGCTGCTGCATTCGAATGTGACCCGTCGCTCATCAAGGCAACGAGCACAGCCGAGCTCGGACAGGCGGCCGCCCGCCCGCTGTTGGGTGGATTGGTCTCACGCCGTGTCGAAGAAATGAGCATGCACGAACCGAGATCGGTCAAGTCCGCCCTCGAACTCCTGTATGACCAGGAGTCCATTCTGGCCGGTAGTTGATATCGTTCACGGCTAGATGACAACACCTGGCCGCCAGCGGCGACGTTTAACCGCAACCGAAACCGATCTCGATGTCCGCAGGCAGCTGGCGTTTTTGATTTCCGTGTATCAATCATCCGATGCTCACGACGCCGAAATGGCGCTCGACGAGCTCAGCCTGCTCGTCGAAACCGCCGGCTCAGATCCGATAGACGAAACGGTACTCCGTCGACCCCGGCTAGACCCGGCCACCTTCATCGGCAACGGACAGGCGGCCGAACTAGCGCAGCGGACTCGCGCACTGGATGTCGACGTCGTTGTCTTCGACAACTCCTTGACCCCGACCCAACAACGCAATCTGCAGAAAATCTTCCACTGCGACGTTGTGGACCGCACTGCCGTGATCCTCGACATCTTTGCTCAACACGCAACGTCGGCGGCGGGAATGCTGCAGGTCGAACTTGCTCAGCTCCGATATCTGGCTCCTCGCCTCCGGGGCAAAGGCACCGAACTGTCGCGTCTCGCCGGCGGCATCGGCACTCGTGGCCCGGGAGAATCAAAGCTGGAAACCGATCGACGACGCATCGCGGGTCGCATCACGAAGCTCGAAAAAGAGTTGACACACATCAGTCGGGTACGAGCGACGCAAGCCAAATCTCGGGAGCGTTCGGGACAGTTCCGGATGGCATTGGTGGGATATACAAACGCGGGCAAATCAACACTTCTCAACGCGTTGACGGACGCCGATGCGCTCACCGAGGATCAGCTGTTCAGCACGCTCGATGCGACCGTCAGGCGAATGGAAATGCCAGGACGCGACTGGCTCGTATCCGATACGGTCGGCTTCGTTAGAAGCCTCCCCCACGAATTGGTAGAAGCGTTTCGTTCGACGCTATATGAGGTATCGGGCGCAGATCTGCTGCTGCACGTCGTCGATGGTTCCGACCCGGAACCAGAACGGCAGGTTGCCGCCGTTCGGGAAGTGCTATCCCAGATTGATGCGCATGAGATTCCTCAAGTGCTTGCGGTGAACAAATCGGATAGCGCAGATCCGAACACCATTCGCCGGTTGCTGGCCAGCCACAGGCCGAGCATTGCGCTGAGCGCCACCGAAGGTACCGGTATCGACAAACTCAAGAGCTTGTTGGTGGAGGTGGCCCGCTCTCATGCACGCGTCGTCGAGCTCCGCATCCCATACGACCACAGCCGCATTGTTTCCGAGCTACACGAGTTGGGCGAGGTCATTGAACAATCGCACGAGGAGCGGTTTACCCGCCTGCGAGTTCGACTCAGCCCCGCTGTCGCCGACCGGTTCACGGACTATCAACTGTGACTGATGTGGAAATCCACGGAACCGTTCACCGCGGTTTCGAAGCGGTCGCCGAGGCCATGGCTGCCAACTTCGTCGATCCCGGAGAGGTGGGAGCAGC
>JABDOU010000044.1 GCA_013043085.1 Acidimicrobiia bacterium | reverse complement strand
GATCTGCATCCCCGATCAGGCGAACGGACCTTGTCGGTGATGGGAGTAATACGCCGACCTTTCGAAGATCCCTCGGAGACATGCCGCGCGGTGAGTGATTTCTTGTCACACCTGCTTGATACCTTCGTCATATGGCACATCGGGAACGGGAAACGGGATCAGTCATGATCGCTTCGAGGGGCGATCGCTTAGCCCATGATGTACCGGCAGGCGATGATCGGGTCGATGTCGATCCCATGGAACAGATTCGGGCCGGCGTTGCGAGGTTGCAGGATGAAGATCGGCGTCAATGGCTTCCACGAGAGCTAACGGCTCGGCTCCGGGATCTGGCGACGGCGCGAGAGCGGCTCGAAGCCGAATACGTGCGGCTCATCGCCGACTGGGACCGGCGCCAGGCGTGGGCGGTGGACGGTTCGTTGAGTCCGTCAGCGTGGTTGGCCCACCACACCCCTGTCAGTAGTCCGGCTGCGAAGAAGTCAGTGCGCACTGCCCGCCTGGTTCGAACGCATGAGTCGACGTCCGAAGCGTTGGCCGCAGGCGCGGTGTCTGTGACACAGATTGAGCAGCTAGCCCGTGCAGAGGGTCGAGGCCGCGGGGAAATCTTCACCGAACATGAGGAAACGCTGCTGGATGCTGCTTCGCTCATGAACGAGGACGACTTTGGCGTTGTGGTGAAGCGGTGGCAATCCATGGCGGATGACCAACTGGGTCGGGCTGATGCCCGCCACATGTTCGAGAACCGTTATCTGTATCTTTCGACGACCTTTGCCGGCGCCGTAGCTGTCGATGGATTGCTCGATCCTGAGGCCGGCGCCAGGTTGCAAGCTGCCCTCGAAGCACGTGTAACCCCGGATCCCGCTGATGATCCCGAGCCGCGCTCGGCTGCTCAATTGCGGGCTGACGCTTTGATTGACCTGGTCGAAGAGGCGGCAACTGGAACTACAAGCGCGCGGCCGTCACGGGTCCGGACCTCGGTGAACGTAGTAGTTGACCTTCCGACGCTCCAGGGAGATGAATGGACGCCTCGATCGCGGGCCGACTTGGTCGGTATCGGACCGGTGGCCCGGGAAACGGTCGCTCGGCTGTTATGCGACTCGTATCTCACACGGGTAATTACCGCCGGGCCGTCGCAGGTGCTCGATGTCGGACGATCCACTCGCTTCGTTTCCGAGCCACAACGTGCGGCGCTCGTTGTGCGTGACGAAACGTGTGTGTTTCCGTCATGTAGTCGAGATCACCGCTGGTGTGACGCCCACCATCTGACGTTCTACGAACACGATCCGAGAACCGACCTGGAGAACCTCGTCCTCCTGTGCAGGCGTCACCACGCCATGGTGCATGAAGGTCTATGGACGATGAAACGGGATTGTGATAGTGGTCATATCATCACCGGGCGCGGGCCTCCCCGTTGAGGTCGGGTCTCATCGGCGATCCTCTGTGGGGGTTATCCGCCAGAGAAGTAAAGCCCGCGCCCTCGCCGCAATCACAGCGTCAAGCAACATGTCCCCATCCTGTAACGGTCTGGTTTCGGAATCAGGGAGGTCCCGGATGGAAGGCCGGGGACCGGCGACCGAGACTTACTAGTGACCGATGCACAACCGAAGAAGAACCGAACGCAGGCGAACGAAGGCGAACCATGGAAACGAAGAACCTGGCACCCGGGGCGAAGGTCGTTCTGCTTGGCGTCTTATTCGTTATGGTCGTGATAGGGGCATTGTGGGCGTTTGTTTGGATCACCGAGGCTCGTCAGGATGCCGCCGCTCTCACGGAAAAACTCGAAGCAATCCCCGTCCCTGCAGAGCTCGTCCTTGTCGACCAATGGGAATATGACGGGAGCTTCCTGGCCGGTGGCCGACCCCGCGAGGCCGCCAGGGCTTACATCGCTCCCGCCGATGTAGCGTCAACCTGTGACCGCATCGATTCGTTCTACGCTGAGCTCGAGATATCCATCGGGACGATGCTGCGCTCCGACGTGTCGGACGATGAATGGTGTGGAAGGACGATGCGAGGCCGCAATATCTCCATCTGGGTGGAAGAAGTCAAGGCATATTCGCTCGTTCCTGAGGAGTACCGGGACCGCGACGATCTCGTGACCGTCCGTTTTTCTGCATTCTGAGCTCATCCATCGATTCTGAAAACCGCAGCCTTGCTGCCGCTGGTGGGAATTCAATCCTGCAGGAGGAGTTGGCTGCCTGCGATCGAGAGGCTTGTACTTGTTTGCGCGCTCTCGAAGTCGTCGACCACCACCACCGGGATGCTCTTGTTGTAGAGCTCATCGGCCACGACTGATCCAAGCGCGATGAGCGGGTCAGCCGTTTCGAGCACGATTCCGATGGGCGCCGTTCCGAGCCGGATTGCTTCGCTGAGGACGCTGCTGGCGCCGCTCGAACCCCGGCCATGGCCCATGACGAGCACCTTGCCTGAAATGCTCTGGCCGTGCTGGGGATGGTGCACGTCGATGATGGTGCCCGTCATTGGGTCCACCCCTCCCCAGAAACTCACCGGCTCATCGAGCGCGAAAGTGGGGCCCGAAGCGTTCCCATCGACCAGGACCGTGACGTTCACAGACCACCCCACATGTCGGAGTCGCGCAGGATTTGACCTGCGACAGCCGACTCGACGCACTCCGAGAGGCTGGCAAACGCCACGTCGACCCCGAGATTGCCGGGTGCGTAATAGGCCCACTTGGCCGAATCGGTCATGGCCACGCCCGTAACCGGCTTCATGACCGGAGTGATGTAGGTGCACGTGTCTGTTACCAACTGCACGCCCAGGTCCGAGAGGCCGGCGGCGATTCCACCCGAAGCGCCGAGCACGTCCCGGCTGGTGTTGACGTACATTGCGATCGATTCGTGGACGGATCGACCGGCAAGCATGTTCAAGAGCGTTGCCAATTCGGCCTGCGAATAATGCGGTGTTCCAAGGCTTACTGTCGAAAGGGCCGTTGCATCGCCCGACGACAGCCGGTCGCGGGCATGCACGACATCACTCGCGGTGACGATGATCGTCTCAGCGACTGGCTCATTGCCGAGCGCCGTTGATAGATCGGGTGCCTCGGGCGTGATTCCCACGACATGGATGAGGCCGACCGATCCCGCTGACGCCGCAGCAGCGCACATCGCCTTCAGCTGGTCTTCGGTCGCCTGCGGGATCCCCACCACCGCCGGCACCCGGGTGTCGACCGAGGTGCCGATGACGAAGCCGAGGACGGGGAAGAAGGCATCGGTCGCAAGCAAACGGTCAGGCAGATGTTCGACGGAGATGACGAGTTGCGCCAGCCGATGCTCGTCGAGGTGAAGCCCGGCTGCCGGCGCCCTGCCTGTCAGAGCGCAACAGATGTCGATGAAGTCCCCGTAGCGATTGGTACGGGCGCCCAGCACGCTGTTTGCGAACGCGATTGCATTCGATTCGGCCCAGGCAATCTGGTCGCCAAAACCCGGTCTCGCCTCCAATTGATATGGCGCACAGGTCCACGTGGGTTGGCAGCCCATGTCCTCGTAGGCCTGCATGAGCTGCCGCGCCCGTGGCTCGTCGTCGCCGCGATAGAGCTCGGGATGGAGCAGGTCGAGGCTGGAGACGTTGAGCGTGGTCGGCACCGCAACTTGCCCGCCGCGATCCCTAAGCGCTTCAGCTAGGTCGAGTGACGATTGCCCGGTGACCAGGCATCCGTCGATGTGGGCCGCCGAGATGTCGAGCAGCTCCGAGGCTCCCATGACCCTGGCGAATTTCGTGAGAATCCGCATCGCCATGGCCAGGGCCTCCCCGCGGTCGCCGGAGAGCATGGCGGCATCGTTGTCGGAAAGGTTGAGGTTGTCCGAAAGGTCGAGCGACACGACTAACCGGCCGTGATGCCGCCATCGACCGGCAAAGCTGCGCCGGTGATGAACGCGGCGTCGGCTGATGCCAGAAATAGCACGGCTGCGGCTATCTCTTCGGGCTGTGAGATGCGGCCGAGGGGATGCTTATTCTCGAACAGATGTCGGACGTTGTCTTCCCCTCCCATGAGGTCGAACTCGGATCGCAGCATCGGGGTCTCGACCGACCCGGGGCATACGCAATTGACCCGAATGCCCTGGTCGGCATGATCGAGTGCCATTGCTCTGGTCAGCTGTACGACTGCACCTTTGGCAGCGCTGTACGCGGCTGTTCCACGTCCACCGACGAGCCCGAAGTAGGAGGCGTTATTCACGATCGAACTACCCGGATCCATCGTTGCGACTGCGTATTTCGACATGAAGAACGTGCCTTTGGCGTTGACGTCCATCGTGGTGTCCCATTCAGCCTCGGAGGTGTCGGGCGCAGTCTTTTCTCGAAAGATCACGCCGGCGTTGTTGAACAGTACGTCGAGTCGACCGAACACATCCAGTGTCGTTTCTACCGCCGTTTCGCACTCAGCCGGGACGGTGACGTCGCACAAAACCTGGGCAGCTTTGCCGCCGCCGAGTTCGAGGTCGGATATCACGCCATGTGATTTTTCGGTATCACGTGCCGCGATCATGACCGAAGCTCCCTCGGCCGCGAACGCGATGGCCGCCGCTCTCCCAATCCCCGAGTTTCCGCCGGTGATGAGCACGACTTTGTTTTCGAATCTCATTGAGCGGTATATCCAGCGTCCACGGTCACGATCGATCCTGTCATATATGAAGCTTCGTCCGAGGCGAGGAATGCCACAACCGCAGCGACCTCTTCTGGTGTCCCGAGCCTCGCCATGGGGATGGTGGCATCGGCCATGGCCTGCAGGTCTGCTTCGGTCGGCGGAGCCTCGCGTTCAGAACTCAACATAGGCGTCCGTATCTCGCCTGGTGCCACAGCATTTATCCGTATGCCATCCTTTGCGTGTTCGAGCGCCATCGATCTCGTCAGTTGATGAACTGCACCCTTGCTGGCGGCATACGCCGCGTGCCCGGCGTTGCCGACGTCGCCCCAAACGGAACCGAAATTCACAATCGCACCTGATCCCTGTTCGACCATGACGCGAACCACCGCCCGGCTCATGTAAAACACGCCATTGACGTTCACGGAAAACAACCGGTCCCAATCTT
This sequence comes from Acidimicrobiia bacterium, assembly GCA_013043085.1. GTDB lineage: Bacteria > Actinomycetota > Acidimicrobiia > Spongiisociales > SHLN01 > JABDOU01. Next base: position 3,151 of record JABDOU010000044.1, on the reverse strand, counting down.
CGTCGCTCGTGGCATGGGCAGGGGAGCGGACGATGATGCCGGCGGCATTTACGAGGACATCAACTCTTCCGTGCTCGCCGACGATCCCCGCAATCAATTCGTCACAGAACTCAGAAGAGCTGACATCGCCGACGGCGGCCACCCCTCCGAGCTGGCCTGCGACCGCACCGACCCGGGAATCGCGGTCAACGGGAATCACCGTCGCACCCCGCTCGTGGAAAAAGCGAGCGCAGGCTTCGCCCATGCCCGAGGCCGCGCCCGTAACAACGACCACCGTGCTGTCCGCGGTCATAGGTTCGGGGTTCATGGGGCGAGATTAAGCGACGGGCTCTGATTTTTGCTCTTCGTTGATCGGCTCGGCGACCAGTCCGCCACCCCGCACTGTTGCGCCCAACGCGATTGCACTACCTACCAGAACCAGGTTCTTGATGATGTACTGGCCCTCGAGCGTCAGGCCGAACGGAAACGTGTTCCAGATCACGTCAGGGAGAACCACGAGCGGCAAGGCCGTGCCGGGCATCTGCAAGAAAAGCAGGGCCAGTGTTGCGCGCATGAATTTGTTGAAGATGAGCCCAAGGCCAATCGCCATCTCCCACACCGCCAGGACCGGTATGAACCAATCGGGGTCGACGAAGTAGATGGTGTTGCGTACCAGTTCTTCGGCAGGACTCATGCCCGGGAAGAGTTTGATGGCACCGAACCACAAAAAGATCACGCCGAGGCCGATGCGGACGATTGAAAGTGCGTAGCGTGCCGCCCAGTGCGTGAGCGCTCGGTCCAGCCGATCAAACCACGTATTCATGCCGTAAGGCTACGTCGTCCGTTTCCCTATTTATAGACCGGCGCCCCGACGATCAAGGTGAGGTGTATCCAATGGGAGACGGCCAGGACGGGACTTAAGACCCTCTTCATCTCGCAGGAATTTTCGTACCCTCAGACCGAGGTGATGATGAAGAAGATCTTTCGAGCCGTCGGATATGTGTTGGGCTTGCTCTTGATCGGTGGTCTTATCCGGCTGCGCTGGATCACGGGGCGGGGATGGGGTGTCGAGGGTATCGATCGGCACAAGGATCTTCCGGGTGACGATGTGATCTTGCGGCCGCACGAGGTCTTGACCCATGCAATCAGAATCGATGCTCCCCCGGATGAGGTCTGGCCATGGATCGTGCAAATGGGCGTCGAACGGGCCGGCTGGTACACACCACGTTGGATCGACAAATACCTGTGGCGTGTGGGCACCATCAGCATTGACCGGATCGATCCCGAGCTGCAATCCCTCGAAGTCGGGCAACGTATTCAGGACGGACCGAAGGGAACGGCAGACTTCGAGGTCCGGGATGTTCAGGAGAATCGTGCTCTGGTGCTCCATTCGAGGCGGCATCCTCGGACGGGCGTTCCGCCCGACATGTCGTCTCCGGATCCCGGGCCCTACCTGGATTTCAGCTGGAGCTTTGTCTTAGAAGAAGCTCCCGGCAACAGCACACTTCTGCTGATTCGGACGAGGGGCGCGGCTCATGTTCCGTGGCTGATCCAGCGTCTGGCATGGGTTGTTTGGCCGATGCTCGACTTCGCGATGGCCCGATGGATGTTGCTTGGCATCAAAGATCGGGCGGAAAACGAATCGGCGGCGACGAACATGCATGGTCGGTCGTAGGGTCAGCTGCCGATCGGTTCGCCGGCTACCGCGCCCAATAGAGCACGGCCTAATCGAGCGCTGTGGTGTCGCCGGTTTGACCGCGCTGAACCATTGCCACATCCTCGGCGATCCTGCTTCGCAGCGCGACGAGATCGGCGGTGATGGTCAGCATCCGGAAGCCTCGCTCGAGACGATCCTGGGCCAGCGCCACATTGGTGTGCATCCCCGGAACAACGTCGTTGCGTGCGCACGCCTCAACGATCCGGTCGAGTGCGGCCAGAAACTCGGGTTCGTTGCTGCGAGGCTGAAACCCCATGCTGATCGACAGATCGGCGGGGCCAACGTAAATTGCCTCGACGCCCGGCACGCTCAGGATGCCTTCGAGATTCTCGAGTGCTTGAACGGTCTCGATCATGGGAATGAGCGCGACATCGGTATTTGCGCGCTCCCAGTAGTCGTCACCCTCGACCGGTGCCGCCCGGGTGGGGCCAAAGCTCCGTGAGCCTTCGGGGGCGTATCTTGCCGCAGCGACGGCGGTCTGGCATTGTTCTATCGTGTTGACCATGGGCACGATGACGGCCATTGCGCCTGCATCGAGCGCCTTGCCGATATGGCTTGCCTGGTTCTCTGGCACTCGGACGGTCGGGGTCGGAGAGCCGGTCGTGATCGCCTGCAGCATGCCAACCGAATCCGAGTAGTCCACGAGGCCGTGCTGCATGTCGATGCACACGTAGTCGAGGCCGACTGAGGCCATGGCCTCGGCTGCCATCGAGGTAGGCATGGTCAGCCATCCACCCAAAGCCGTCTCGCCCGAGCTCCATTTTTCCCGCAACGGATTGGGGCGCACTAGAGGCTCCCGAAGACCCTCGTCTTGGGTTCCACATACTCCATCAGGCCCTCGAGGCCCGCTTCCCGCCCGATGCCGGATTCTTTCATCCCACCAAACGGTGCCTCAGGCGAACCGGGGGCCCAGTCGTTGACACCGACCAGTCCGAACTCGAGCGCATCGGAGACCTTCAAGGCAGTCTTGAGGTCCTCGGTCCAGACGTAGGCAGCAAGACCGACATTCACGGAGTTTGCGCGATGGATCACGTCGTCGAGATTGTCGAACGGCGTGATCGGCATGACCGGACCAAAGATCTCCTCGGTCATGACAGGGGAGTCATGGGGAACGTCGGCCATCACGGTTGGCTGAAAGAAGTACCCGGCGCCTTCCATCTCCTGTCCACCGGTCACAATCCGACCTCCGGCCGAGGCGCTATCGGCGACGATGCGGCTCACGCGCTCGAGTTGAGATTGATTGATCAACGGCCCGATCGTCGTATCAGGGTGCATCCCGTCGCCGACAATCTCTTGCTCGGAAAGCATCGACGTCGCCTTCGTGAATTGTTCGGCGACGGCCTCATGAACGAAGAACCGCTGAGGCGCGATGCACACCTGCCCCCCGTTTCGGAACTTGGTTTTGACGGCTGATTGGGCAACCGATTCGATGTCTGCGTCCGGAAATATCAGGAC
>JABDOU010000324.1 GCA_013043085.1 Acidimicrobiia bacterium | reverse complement strand
GGTGAGCGCGGCTATGACCAGAACGATCGGCACGAACACGGCCGAAATCCTGTCGGCCAATCTCTGAACCTCGGCCTTTGTAGCTTGAGCGTCTTCGACCATCCGGGCGATCCTGCCGAGTGAACTCTCGCTGCCGACCGCAGTGGCTTTTGCGATGATTTGCCCTTGCTGGTTGACTGTGGCGCCGTATACCTCATCACCTGCGATCTTCATCACCGGGATCGACTCGCCGGTCATCATGGATTCATCTACCTCGGACGTTCCCTCAATGATGATGCCGTCCGCCGGCACGATCTCACCAGGCCCGATGACGAGCTCATCTCCCGGCTGAACATCTTCGACCGGTATCACTCGCACGGTATCGCCAGTTCGAACTTTCGCCTCCTTGGCACCGAGCGAAAGCAACCGCGTCACTGCCTGCGACGCGCGACCTTTGGCGCGTGCCTCGAGATATCGCCCCGCGAGCACAAACGTCACTATGAACGCCGCCGTATGAAAGTACGGCTCGGTGTCGGCCGCAATCGCCCAGATCGAATAGCCGTAGGCAGCTAGCGAACCCATCGAGATCAAGGTGTCCATGTTGGTGGTCAGGTGGCGGGCACGGACAAACGCCTCCCGGTGAAACTGCCAACCCGCTACCAGCGTCACGATGCTGGCCGCTCCAACCATCACAGCCGGGGTGGGATCCCAGACAACCAGCGCGGTACCAGCCGCAGCGACGGCAAGAACCGACAGTGCCGATCTGACTTCGGCGTCGGGAACCGCAGGGTGCTCCTCGGTAGCCCGTATCCCGTAGCCAATCTTGTCCACCGCCTCTGCCAGTGAACCGATCCCGGTCAGGTCGGGATCAAAGACCACCCTTGCATCGCCGGTCGCATAGTTGATGACGGCTTCCGACACACCGTCCTGTTTGCCGAGCACGCGCTCGATACGCGAGGCGCACGAGGCACACGTCATGCCCTCAACATCGAGACGTACGGTTTCGGTAGCGGGCATCAGCGTGCTACTTCGTACCCCAGATCTTCGATCCTTGCGTCGATTGTCGGTTCCGACAAGACGTCCGGATCAAACGAAAGATCGACGGTCTTGTTCTCGATATCCACGAGGACGCTCTTAACGCCCGCCACGTCGGCCAGACCGCCTTCAATCGAATCCTTGCAATGGCCGCACGAAATATCGGGTACCGAGAGTTTTACATCTTTCATAGCGCAAAGACTAGGTCGAAACCCTGAAACGGGAGCAGGGCGGAAAGCCCTTCTGAACCGGGACTCAGCCGGTGTTACGGAGACCGGCGGCCACGCCGTTTACCGTCGACAACAGCGCACGGCGCAAGGCGGGGTCGTTTTCGCCGGCACGGCTCCTGGCGAGGAGCGCCACCTGCAGATAGCTGATGGGGTCGATGTAGATGTCACGAACCTCCAGTGTCCGCTTGAGAACGGGATTGCGCTCCAAGAGCTCCGACTGGCCGGAGATTTGCAACACCTCATCCACCGTTCTGCGATGTTCATCTTTGATGATCTCGAAGACCCCGTGGAGGGAAGGGTCGACCAGCCGATCGACGTAGTGACCGGCAACTACCAGATCGGTTTTGGTGAGGGTCATCTCGATGTTTGAGAGAAACGTTCGAAAGAACGACCACTGGTCGTACATCTCGGAAACATCCTCATGCCGACCCTCATCGCGCGCGGCGGCCAGCCCACTCCCGACCCCGAACCATCCCGGAATGACCTGCCGCGACTGCGTCCAACCGAACACCCACGGAATCGCCCGCAGGCCGTCGATGCCTCCACCCTGCCCTGGCCGTCTTGCCGGTCGCGATCCGATGTTGAGCGCTGCCAGTTCTTCGACCGGAGTTGATGTGAGAAAGTACTCGACGAGTCCCTCGTGATCGATGAGATGTCGATACGCCCGATGAGCAGCCGTGGAAATCGAATCCATCGTTGCATCCCATCTGGCCAGCTTCTCAGCCGGTTGGCGAGCGGTCCGATGCAGTGTGGATGCCTCGAGCAGGGCCGACAGCCCGACTTCCAGGTTTCGAACCGCAAGTCGGGGCAGGCCATACTTGTCTGCGATCACCTCGCCCTGTTCCGTCATCTTGATGGTGGCGTCGACCGTTCCAAATGCCTGGGCCATGATCGCATCGCCCGTCGGGCCTCCACCGCGGCTCACCGTGCCGCCACGACCGTGAAAGAAGCGCAACCTCACGTTGTGCCGACTCGCCACGTCCCGCAACTGGCGGGATGATTTGTACAGCTCCCATTGGGAGGTCGTGATACCTGCGTGTTTATTGGAATCCGAATACCCCAGCATGATCTCCTGAACTCCGCCGCGCAGATTCACGAGGGCTCGATAGGAGGGATCGGTCAAGAGGACGTCGAGCGTTTCGTGTCCGCTGCGAATCTCTTCCGTGGTCTCAAAGAGCGGCACGATCCCGATACGAGCAATGCCGGACCGCAGGTCGATCAGACCGGCTTCGCGCGCACACACAGCAGCGGCGAGAATGTCATCCGCGCCGACGGTCATCGACAAGATGTAGCTCTCAATGACGTGGTCTCCGTAGGTATCCAGCAGCTTGCGGATCGACTGGAACACAGCCATGGTTGTCGCAGGCTGGCCCGAAAGGCTGGTGCTCGCCGACGTCAGCGGCCTCTTTCCGATGAGTTCCTGGCTGAGGAGCTTGATACGATGCTCGCGATCGAGCGAGGAGTAGTCGACCTCGCCTTCGTAGAGGACGTCCAGGAGTTCGTGATGCCTGCCCGCATCCTCGCGAACGTCCATGGTGGCGAGGTGGAATCCGAATCCGGCAACGGTCCTCATCATCCGTCGCAGAACACCCCCCGCGATGAGTTCACCACGGTGAGCTCGGAGCGACCTGTCGATGATCGACAGCTCATCCAGGAGTTGTTGCGCGCTCTGGTAGTCGACACCGGGATGGTGCGACGCGCCTTCTGCCAGTCTCTCACGTGTGTTGATCAACCGCTGATGGACGAACGCGAGTTTCAGACGATACGGTTCGGCAACGTTGAGATAACGGAATCGCTCGTATACCTCGGCAAGAGCGTTCCGATCCATCTCGATGCTTTGAGCAAGTTCTACGGAATGGCCGACGAGGCGATCGGAGATTGAAAGCTCCGCTGCAAGCTTCTCCGTGAGCCGAATCAGCTGTCGAATGGCATGCTCGTGGTGGATCGCCATGACTTGCTCCGTTAGGTCCTGAGTGACATTCGGGTTTCCGTCCCTGTCGCCCCCCACCCATGTACCAAATCGCACAGGCATCCATTCCGGAGCGGTTGTGATCCCGAGCCGATCCATGGCACGATCGATGATGTCCGAGAGCGGGCCGGCGACTTCATCCATGGCGTCATCGAGATAGAACATGGTCGATTTTGCTTCGTCGATAGGGGTAGGACGCTCGTGCCGGAGTTCATCGGTCTGCCATATCAGTTCAATCAACTCGGCAACCCGCCGATCGATGAGTTCCCGGTCGGCGGCTACGGCTGTGCGGCCTTCGAGCAGGTCGGCGATATCACCGATTTTCGTGAGAATCGAACGCCGGGCGGCCTCGGTCGGATGCGCCGTGAACACAGGCCGAAGCTCTAGCCGCCCCACAACATCGGCGAGAACAACCGGATCGACATCGGCCTCTTTGATGCGTTCGGCGGCCGCCAGTAGCAAGCCCGTACTTTCCGCGTCATGTTGCGAAAGGTCACCGATGCGGTGAGTCTGTTCGGCAACATTTGCCAGGTAGAAGTAGGAGGTAAAGGCCCGGACCAACTGCGTGGCAGTTTCGAAATCGAGTCCGTTGAGGAGCTCGTCCAGCCGCCGGAGATCTCCCGACTTGGTGGCTCCTCCTCGAGAGTCCTTGGTGAGCCCGCGAACTTCCTCGACGAGCTCCAGCAGTTCGGCGCCCGACTGCCGCACCAGCGTTTCGCCGAGCATGTTGCCAAGTCGGCGAATGTCTGCCCGCAGGGCTTCGTCGCGACTGAGATCTGAGTTCATGAAACGAGGCTACCCACGGACGTATCAGGCTCCGAGAAGTGGCGCAGCTGAAGCAAAGAACACCACGAAGACCCCGAGCAGGAGTGTCGCTTCGAACAGGCTGATCTTGTTGCGCGTCTCGGTAAGGATTCCTGCCCCGACAGTTATGACGACCATGGCGATCATGAGAGGAATGAAGCCGTCGTTTACGACACCAGGGCCGAGGACCCCTGCGAGCCCTACAACGGCGAGAGAATTGAAGAGATTGGACCCGATGACATTCCCGAGTACCAGATCACCCTGACGTCTTCTCATGGCGGCCACCGACGTAGCGAGTTCCGGGAGGCTGGTTCCGAGAGCGACGATGGTCGTCGCTACAAAAGCCGATGTGATATCCAACTCAACGGCCAACCGATCGGCTCCCTCAACGAGGAGGTATGCCCCGATAACGGTGCCCACCATCGCTATCACCGCAACTGTCGCCAAGCGTGTTGTGGTGGATTCGTCGTCATCCCCCAGTCCGTCCACTTCGCCGGCGGACCAACGCGTGAGGAGAAAGATGGCAACGACCATTGCGACCAGAAGCACGATCGCCTCGGGGACCCCGATCTGGCCATCTATGTAGAAGAGGGTCATGAGAACGGTGGCACCGAACATCAAGATCCCTTCACGCCGAATCAGTGCCCTGGTCAAGTAGACCGGAGCGATCAGTGCCGCCACCCCCAGAACGAGGGTGAGGTTGGCGACATTCGATCCCACAACATTGCCGACCGCGAAGTCGGGATTCCCGCGCCATGCAGCTATTCCGGAGGCCAGAGCTTCCGGGAGGGACGTACCCAACCCAACCAGCAGCGCTCCGACCAGGACCGGCGATACTCCGAGGCGCTGGCTCAGGCTTCCGGCGCTCCCAACGAAGCGGTCGGCAGCCGTTGGGAGGATGGCCAGACCTGCGAATGTGAGTGCCAGCGCTGTCAACATGAGGGCGCACGTTACTGCCCGACGCTGCAACCAACGTTGCTGCCGACGTTGCTGCCGACGTTGCTGCCGGGAAGTGACTAGTCACTTTGTGCGCCCTTCTTTTAGTCACTCTCCGATGCGAGGTTGACCCGGGAACGTGGTTTCGTTATCGGTAGCACTTCGGTGCTGCTGACCGTTCCTAGCTCTGTCGAGTACGGTCCCCACTCGCAGAGCGCAAAAAATAGGTTCGGATCAGGTCAACGGCCGTCGACCGTGTCGCTTCTCCCCTCGGAGCGGGTCGACGGTCGTTGTATTTGGTGGTCCGATCGACCTGCATTGGGTTCGATGTCCCTCCCTGAGCCAGAATGGTCACATGTGTGGACGCTATGCCCTCTCTCGACCTGCCAACCGGTACGCCGATTTCTTCGATGCCGATCTATCTGTGTCCGAGTCACTCGAGTCCAACTACAACGTCGCGCCGACAGATCCCGTCTACGCGGTCTTCGAGGGCGATGAACAGCGGCAGATGGGCGTGATGCGCTGGGGCCTCGTGCCCTTCTGGTCCGACTCGCCGAAAGACGGCGCCAGGAGAATCAATGCTCGCGCTGAGACGGTTGCAACGAAACCGATGTTTCGCGACGCTTTCGAGAAGCGCCGGTGTCTGCTGCCGGCGGACGGGTTCTATGAGTGGATCACAAACGACGACGGCTCCAAGCAACCGTTCTACATCTTTGCGTCAAATCACGCTCCCCTGGCCCTGGCAGGAATATGGGAGCGTTGGAAGGATCCGGCAGGCAACCCGTTGATCACCTGTTCCGTCATCACGACCAATGCGAACCGCACGCTGGAACCGATCCACAACCGTATGCCGGTCGTCGTCGGATCCGGTGACTGGGAATATTGGCTCGATCCAACCAACGACGACCGGTCGCAACTCACGTCACTCCTCCGCCCGGCTGCAGACGACCTGCTAGAGACAGTGAAGGTGGCCAAAACAGTAAATAACGTCCGCAACAAGGGACCTGAGTGTTTGCTGGCCCCCGAAGATGTACCCCCGGAAGCGCGGCTCTTCGATGTTTGAAGCTCATGTTCAAGCGAAGCGCAGCGGAGGTGGGAAGGATGGTGTATCTCTCGGCAGGTCTCGTTGAATCGATCGTGTTTTCGATCGCAGGAGCGACGATCGAGGGCTTCATCGGCGGGGCCGGGAAGCAAACGTAAAGACATTGGGCGGGTGCCCGGTGTCTAGGATCGCCGACGTCAGGCTGCTTTGCGGCGTCCGATGACTTGACGGAGACCGTCCGCGACCTGTTGGGAAAAGGTGGTCCCGGCACCGGCCCGGATCTGCTCCATCGCCTCCTGGACGCTCATCGCAGGGCGGTACGGCTTTGGAGAAACCATGGCGTCAAACACATCGGCCACCAAAAGAACCTTTGAGTTCAACGGGATCTCGTCGCCCGGGACTGCATTTGGGTAGCCGCTTCCGTCGATCCTCTCGCAGTGTTTCAGGACGGCTTCGGCAACTTCCGGATGTACCGACGACGCAATCATTTGAAAGCCGTACTCAGGATGGAACTTGATTCGGGTCCATTCCTCTTCGCTCAGAGGTTCCGTCTTCAAGAGAACTTCCTCGGGAACGCTCAACTTGCCGACATCGTGGAGAAGGGCGGCGAGACGCAGCCTCGCAATACCGACGGGGTTCATTCCTACTTCGACGGCGACTCTGGTCGAAAGCTCAGCGACCCGGAATGCGTGTTCGGCAGCCTGGCGATCTCTCTGCTCCATCATGTTGAGCAACACCGAGACCGCAGACGGACGGGTGGCGCCTTCAGGATTGTCCCACGGGGCGGTAGCGGCCAGCCTGGTCCGAATGGATTCAACGGACGGATGAAAGTCTCCGTGATCAAGCTCGTTTGTCATGGTGCCGCTTTCCCGGACGAGTGCAACACAACAACGACGAAATCGGAGAAATCTTTAGGACCACCCGCAAAATGGTCCGTTCGCGTCACTCATAACTAATTGCTGCCAAAATATTGCTCCTCGCAGCGCGCCATGCCGGAATCCCCGCAGCGACAAGCCCTAGCAGCGATATCACGAACACCAGCGCGATGAGGCCCGGCCACGGAATCACAAACACGGTGAAGCCCTGGTCCTCCAGAGCCATCAGCAACGCCCGTGCAAGTCCGATCCCTGCGACCACTCCCAGCACTGCCCCGAAGGCCGCGATCATCATCGACTCGAAGTAAATCATTCGGCGCAGCGCCCCTCGATCCAAGCCCACGGCTCGCAAGAGACCGATCTCACGGGTTCGCTCGAGTGTAGACAGAACGGTGGTGTTGGCGAGGCCGACAAAGGCAACCCCGACAGCCAAACCGAGCAGTCCGAAGATGAAGCCGAGCGCTTGCAGCGTTTGCTCGCGTGACTGTTCTCGAAGGTCACTCTGGTCAGCGACCTGCAACGTCGGATACTGATCGACGATCTCTTCGACCTGGGCCCGCGCTGCCTCGAGGTCAGTCCCCTCGACAAAGCGAATGTCGATCTGAGCATCCTGGGAATTGGGAACCAGCGACGCATAGGCGTCGAGCCCGACGACAATTCCCGACAGTCCGGTTGCCTGGAACAGGCCACTCAATTCGAGGTCGATTGAGCCGGCCAGGAAAT
>JABDOU010000291.1 GCA_013043085.1 Acidimicrobiia bacterium | reverse complement strand
CGTCAAGCACCTCGGAGGCGCACCGGACCCGACCTTCTTCTGGCGACAGGTAGAGCGAATTGTTCCTCTCGGCTGGCACGTCGAACTGCATTTCGATGCAAAGGATCTCTCGTCGAACGCCGATTTGTTCGAGCGTCTGACTGTCCCGTACATCATCGATGCCATGGGCCGGGTTGACGCAACGGCAGGCCTCGGTCAGGAACCGTTTCGGTACCTTCTGAACATGTTGCGGACCGACGAGAGGGCCTGGGTCAAGGTCTCAGGGGCCGAGCGTATCACTGCCGACGGAACGCCTCCGTATGACGATGTGGTTCCCTATGCCCGGGCTCTGATCGAAGCCGCACCCGATCGATCACTCTGGGGCACCGATTGGCCGCATCCGAATGTTCGCCATATGCCCGATGACGGCGATCTCATCGACCTCCTGGCCGATCACGCTCCTGATGAGGAGGACCGCAACCGGATTCTCGTGGACAACCCGGAGCGGCTGTACGACTTCAGCTGACGGGATTCAAGCTTTGTTCGAGCCTGTCCAGTGTCTTCATCGTGCCGAGTGCTTGGGACACGCTGGCGTTGGGCTCACGACCATCCCGGATGGCACTGAAGAATTCGGCATCCTGCAGCTCGATGCCATTCATGGATGGGGCGACACCTGTTAGATCTATGGCCTCGCCGCTGCCGTTCTCGAGATCGTCGTAGCGGGCAATGTAGGTGCCGGTGTCGCCGATGTACCGAAACCACGAACCGAGCAGCCCTTCATTGTTGAACGACATCGCCAGCGTACAGATAGCCCCGCTTGGCATACCGAGCCCAACCGTCATGTCCATGGCGATGCCGAGCTCGGGGTGGTGTGGCCCCTGTTGGGCCCACACCCGACTGGGAAGTTCGCCGGTTTGGTACTGGAACAGGTCGACGGTGTGGCAGGCATGGTGCCAGAGAAGGTGGTCGGTCCAGGTGCGTGGTTGTCCCAACGCATTCTTGTTCTCTCTGCGAAAGAAGAACGACTGCACCACAAAGTGCTGGATCGAGAACTGTCCGGCCGCAATCCGATTCTTGATCCATTGATGGCTCGGATTGAAGCGGCGGGTATGACAGACCATCGCAACCAGCCCGCTCTCCTGCTGGGCAGCGACCAACGCCTCGGAGTCGGCGAGATTATCGGCCATCGGGATCTCAACCAGAGTGTGAAGGCCTGCCTCGAGAGCCGAAATTGCCTGCGAGGCGTGCAGCTGGGTCGGAGTTGTCAGGATCACCGCCTCGACGCCAGGCCGTACGAAGGCTTCATCCAGATCGAGCGTCCAATGCGGAATATCGAATTCAGCTGCGAAATCGGCCGTGTTGTTCTCGTCACCGCCGGCAACACTCACGACATCAACGTCATCGATCCGCGCCAGAGCAGTCATGTGCTTGCGGGCAATGGCGCCTTCGCCGGCAAGAACGACGTTCATATCTTCTCTCCTCTCATCATTAGAGCGGCAAACCTGCGTACTGTTCGGCGGCCGCGGCCATATACGCATCCGAGGTCGAAAGGTAATCGAGCTCCGACTCCTGGATCCGCTGACCGAATTCTCCCTGATCCGGAAAGCGATGCAACGTGGTCGTGAGCCACCAGGAGAAGCGGACAGCATTCCACACTCTGTGAAGCGCAGTATCGCTGTAGCCATCCAGGAGCCCCCAGCCGCCGGTGGCGTAGTACTCGATCAGGGCTCGGGACAGGTAGTACACGTCGCTGACGGCGAGGTTGAGGCCTTTGGCGCCCGTCGGGGGCACGATATGAGCAGCGTCGCCTGCCAGAAACAGACGACCGTGTCGCATCGGTTCTGCCACGTAGCTTCGGATCGGTGCGATCGACTTCTCGACGCTTGGGCCGGTCACGATATCTGCCGCGATATCGTCGGGATACCGACGTGAGATCTCATCCCAAAACCGATCGTCAGGCCACTCGTCGATGTCGTCCTCAAGAGAAACCTGGAGGTAGTACCGGCTCAACATGGGATTTCGCATCGAAGCAAGAGCAAACCCTCGCGGACTATTGCAATAAATCAACTCAGGCAGAGGCGGAGTCTCGGAAAGAATGCCGAGCCAGCCAAATGGATAGACCCGCTCGTATTCACGAAGGACGCCGGCCGGTATCACGGTCCGGGATACGCCGTGATAGCCGTCACATCCGGCTACAAAATCGCAGTCGATCCGATACTCCTCACCATCCTTCGTGTATGACACCCAGGGCGTATCCGTCTCGATGTCGTGCGGCATGACATTCTCGGCCTCTTCGACGATGGTGCCTCCCCAACGGTCAATCGCCGAATCGAGGTCCTCCTGCATCAATGTCTGGCCGTAGGCCATGAAGTGTCGCCCCGTGTGCTGTTTGATATCGAGAAACAGGCGTTTGCCGCCGCCCCACGTGATTGCCGTCCCATCGTGGATCTTGCCTTCCCGATCCATTCGGTCGGCCAGTCCGGCATCGCGCAGAATGCCGACGGTTCCCCACTCCAGTACCCCGGCCCTTACCCGCGACAGCACGTAAGCACGGGTTTGGCGTTCGACCACGATGCTCTCGACACCTGCGAGGTGGAGCAGGTGACTCAAGAGCAAACCGGCCGGACCCCCACCGACGATTGCTACCTGCGTTCTGCTCTGATTCATCGCTTCCTACGCTACCGCTCCAACCGCGGCGAGTCACCTCGGGAACGAACGCGCGATCGGTGTTGATAACATCGGCTACCACGTAGAAGCGGGAGCATCTTGATAATCGACTGCCATGGCCACTACACGACAACTCCTCCGGCGCATCAGGAATTCCGGGACGGCCAGATCGCCAGATTGGCGGATCCAGGACTGCCCGAACCTCCACCGTCCAATATTTCCGACGACGAAATCGTTGAAAGTATCGAGCTCAACCAGCTCCGACTGCTGCGCGAGCGTGGCGCCGACATGACGATCTTCTCGCCCCGGGCCTCGGGCATGGGCCATCACATCGGCGACAACGAAACGTCGCAGACCTGGGCGAAGGCTTGCAACGATCTCATCCACCGCGTCGTCACCCTATTTCCCGATCATTTTGCAGGCGTCGGCATGCTTCCACAGTCGCCGGGGATTCCTATCTCAAACTCGATAGCCGAGCTGGAGCGCTGTGTGCTCGAGCTCGGGTTCGTCGGCTGCAATCTCAACCCGGACCCATCGGGAGGACACTGGACGGCGGCTCCCCTAACCGACGAGTCCTGGTTTCCTCTCTACGAGAAGATGGTCGACCTCGACGTTCCGGCCATGATTCATGTATCGGCCTCGGACAACCCCAACTTCCACGCAACCGGTGCTCACTACATGAACGCCGACACCACGGCATTCATGCAGTTGATCCAGGGAGATCTGTTCAGCACGTTTCCAACTCTTCGCTTCATCATTCCCCACGGCGGCGGGGCCGTTCCCTACCACTGGGGTCGATACCGCGGCCTTGCCGAAGGTCTCGGGCGCCCGCCACTTGCCGAACACGTCATGAACAACGTGTACTTCGACACATGCGTATACCACCAGCCGGGCATCAACCTGCTGTTCGACGTGATTCCTACCGACAACATTTTGTTCGCTTCTGAAATGGTCGGCGCCGTACCGGGTATCGACCCCGAAACAGGCTTCTATTACGACGACACGAAACGCTACGTCGACAACCTCGACCTGTCCGAGGACGATCGGTTCAAGGTGTTCGAAGGAAACGCTCGTCTCGCATATCCCCGACTCAACGCTCTTCTCGAATCTTCCGCCTCATGAGCGGCGTCGTGGTTCGGACGATCCCGCGAGCTCCGTCGGACATCATCGACCGCCTGGCCATGGCGGGCGTCGCCACGGTACACGAGGCACAGGACCGGACGGGTCTCCTGGACCCCGGAGTGGTGGCAAGACAACACGGAGCCCGCATCGGGGGCTCGGCGGTCACCGCACTGTGTGCACCGGGTGACAACCTCATGTTGCACGCCGCCGTCGAGGTGCTTCAACCCGGCGATGTGCTTGTAGTGGCACTGAGCTCACCGGCGATCCACGGGATGTTCGGCGATCTCCTCGCAGCTTCTGTCATGGCGCGAGGATGCCGCGCACTCGTGATCGATTCTGCTG
>JABDOU010000273.1 GCA_013043085.1 Acidimicrobiia bacterium | reverse complement strand
CCCCGGCCACGATGCCTGCGGCAATCCCGATGATCACCTCGAACCCGAAGGCGAGCACGGCCAGTCGTGCGGTGATGGGTATGCGCTGAGCCATCAGGTCTGACACCGGCCGTCCTCTGAAGTCGGTGCCGAAGTCGCCCTGGAACACCCCCCCGATGTAGAGAAGATACTGTTGCCATAGCGGCTTATCGAGGTTGTACTGCTCGGTGAGCGCTTGTCGAACCGAGTCTGGCATGGCCCGATCCCCGGCCAGGGCCCTGATCGGATCCCCTGGCACGACCCAGACCATTACGAAGATGAGGAGTGTGGCACCCAGGAACACGGGAATGAACTGGAGAACTCGTCGGGTCAAGTACCTGCCCATGCACTCCTTCGCCTTTCAGGTTGCCGAACTATACCGTATTTCGCGACCCGACATCTTTCGGCCCGTGGCTACCCACAATCGTCAGCGCCGGAAAAGCCCTCATATAGAAAAAACGGGCGGCCCGCAGGCCGCCCGTTTTTCATCGTCTGTGTGAATCCGATTAGCTCGGGTTCAGCTCATCATATCCAACGATGTTGCGATAGAAGCTGTTGTTCTGCTGGCCGTTTGCGCCATCAGCTCCATAGTTCCATGCATTCACGAAGGAGGCCGACGTCACGGGCTCCCCATCATGGAATGTCCAGCCATCGCCGATCGTGATCGTCCAGGTCACGCCGCCATCATCTGATGTGATGGAGTCTGCAACCAGGTTGAACGGCTCGTTCGTCTCAAAATCGAACTGCACCAGCGGCGAGAACAGCGCTCGCAGCACTGCGATACCGTTCGACTCGTTGGTATTGGTTGGGAACAGATGCTCAGGCTCCGAGATCTGATACGAGATCTGACCGTCGTCCGCCGTCACCTTCGTGTAGCCGAGGTCGCTATACGAATCGAAGAACACATTCTGGATGCCTTCGCCGTACACGAACTGGTTCGTCCGGTAGTTGATCGGAGCAATCTGTGCCTGGTCGCACAAGATGTCCTCAGCAGCCTGGTAGAACGGCACGCCGTCTGCCAGCTGCCCACTGGCAGCAACCGCCGCCTTGCCCTCAGCGAGGAGCGCATCGAACTCGGCGTTGTTGAAGTTCGTGTTGTTCGATCCAACCGGAGGAGCGTTGTACGAGGCGTACAGTGGCTCCAGGAAGTTCAGGGGAGACGGATAGTCCTGACCCCAGCCCAGCCGGAATGGTCCGGTGGCTTCCTTGTTGTCGAGCAATGGCAGGTATTCCGAGAACTCGAGCGTCACGAAGCTGATGTCCTGTACACCCAGCGTGTCACGCCACATGTTGGAAACAGCCTCGACCCACTCTTCGTGTCCACCGCCGGAGTTGAACCAGATGATCATCGGATCGATCGGTCCTGCAGCATCCCACAGTTCCTTGGCCGTGTCGGGATCGTAGCCCCAGTTGGCGCACACGCCACCGTCACCCGAGCGGGCGCCTGCCAAAATCGGCGGTATCGCCGAGTAGGCAGGGACACGGCTTCCCGAGAAGATGACCTCGTTGATCAGCTCACGGTCGATCGCCAGGTTGAGCGCACGACGATGGTCCTGGGTGAACTCCTCGAGATACGTAGGGAATCCGAGGTACGTGAACGACGTGGATGAGGACTGACCGAAACGATCGCCGAACTCGTCAGGCGCCGTAGCGATCTGATCCGTCGGAATCGCTGGACCCAACACATCGAGCGATCCAGCACGAACCTCGTTGTAGGCCGTGTTGAGATCGTCGATGATGACGAACTCGAGCTCGCTGATCTGCGGAGCATCCGATCCAACGTACCCTTCATAGGCCACGGTCGGGATCGCAACATCGTGTTCCCAGGCGCCGTCCATGCGGAACGGGCCGTTACCCACCGGCATCTCTTCGAACGCCTGTGGATCGTCCAATGCCACAGCCGGCATCGGATAGAAAGCCGCATAGGCCATCTGGATCGGGAACTCGGGGTCTGCAGTCGCCAACTCGACCTGGAACGTCTTGTCGTCGATGACTGTCAAACCGGCGAGTCCGCCCTCTTCGACCGGCGCCGGCGGCGAGGTCTCAGTTGGAGCAGCTGTTGTCGTGGGCCCCTCCGTTGTGGACGTGGTTTCTTCGGTTGTTGGGTCGCTGTCGCCACAAGCGGCTGCGACCATGGCAAAGGCCAGCACAAGTGCGAGCACGCGCCATGTCTTCCGTCTACGGAACATGTAATTTCCTCCTAATAGTGTTGCGCCGATAAGTAACTCGGAGAGAGTCTTCGCCTCGGCGAACAGAGCTGTAAGGCTACAACACGTCCCAGAAAGTCCGCAACACCCTTCTGAAGTTTCGGGGCCCGGGATTCAGCCTCTGGCCTGGTTTGCAACCGCCTCCGCCGCAGCCTCGGCAGCTTCCTGATCGCCCAAATATCGTGACGCTATCGGCTGAAACGCCGAATCGAGCTCATACACCAGCGGTATGCCGGTGGGAATGTTCAGACCGACGATTTCGCCTTCGGAAATCCCATCGAGATGCTTGACCAACGCCCGCAGACTATTTCCGTGAGCGACCACCATAGGAATCTTGCCGTCCGCCAGGACCGGAACAATGGCGTCGTGCCAGTAGGGCAACATCCGCTCGACCACATCAGCCAAGCATTCTGATGCCGGGAGAACATCGGGCGCCAGACTCGCGTATCGGGCATCGTGGCGGGGGTGGCGCTCGTCCTCCCTTTGGAGAGCCGGCGGCCGGACGTCGTACGATCTCCGCCAGATGAGCACCTGTTCCTCACCGTACTCGTCTGCAGTCTCTTTCTTGTTGAGACCTTGCAGGGCTCCATAGTGACGTTCGTTGAGACGCCAGGATCGCGCGACCGGAAGCCACGTCATTCCCATCTCATCCAGTGCCAGGTTCGCGGTTCTCGTGGCCCTCGTGAGGACAGATGTGAAGACTTCGTCCGGCACGATGTGTTCTGCGGTGAGGAGTGCGCCTGCAGAAATCGCTTCTGCTTCTCCCTGCTCGGTCAGATCGACATCGGTCCAACCCGTGAAGAGGTTTTGAAGGTTCCAAACACTCTGTCCGTGCCTGAGCAAAACGAGAGTCCCGCTCATATCCAGTACCGCACGATCGACGCGAAGCTATCTGGATCGAGGGAGGCGCCGCCGACGAGAGCACCGTCGATGGTGGTTTTGGCCATGAAATCTGCGATATTGCCTGCATTCACCGACCCGCCGTAGAGCATTCGCACGTCCGGTGCCGCCTGGCCAAGCGTCTCTCGGATAACGTCGATGACGTCTGCCGCATCGGCGGTCGATGGCGTGCGCCCCGTGCCGATGGCCCAGATGGGTTCGTACGCGAACACGAGCTGGCGGACGTCTTCGATACCTTTGATCGCACCCTTTACCTGACCGGCCACCCATGTGTTGGTCTCGTCCCGTTCCCGAATCTCCAACGTCTCGCCGACACAGACGACCGGCGTCATGCCAGCCGCCAAAACGGCTTTGGCCTTCTTGTTGACAAGGACATCATCCTCGCCGAAATGCTCGCGTCGTTCGCTGTGGCCAACGATCACAAACCGAACGGACAGTTTTGCCAGCATCGGTGCAGAAATCTCCCCCGTGAATGCGCCGCTTTCGGCAAAGTGAGCGTCTTGAGCTCCGAGGAGAATCGGCAGCCGGTCAGCCTCGATCACTGTCTGAGCGGACCGCAGGGCCGTGAAAGGCGGCGCCACCCCCACATCAACCCGCTCATAATCCGCGAGATCCAGACGATACGACAGTTTCTGAATGACCTGGATTGCATCGAGATGCGTGTGGTGCATCTTCCAGTTGCCAATGATCAGGTTTTTGCGCTGCTCCCGACTCCGCTCATCGATATCAACCATCTCGTGCTCCGTCCATTGTCGAATGATTGTCCATGGAACGCTCGAGCATGGCAAGTCCGGGAAGGTCTTGTCCCTCGAGGAGCTCGAGTCCGGCGCCACCGCCGGTTGACACAAACGACACCTCATCTTCGAGCTCAAGCAGCCGCAACGCAGCCACCGAGTCTCCTCCACCGACGACCGAGAACGCATCTGACTTCGCTACCGCATGTGCAACTGCTTCGGTCCCGGCCCTGAAATTCGGCCATTCGAATACGCCCATGGGTCCATTCCAGAAGACGCTTCGTGCCTCTTTGATGATGTCGCTATATCGAGAAGCCGTGATCGGTCCGATGTCGAGGCCCATTGACCCTTTTGGGATCTCGCCCGCCGCCACGACGAGCGGATCTGCATCCTCGGCGAATTCGGCCGCAACAACGATGTCCTCTGGAAGCACGATCTTGGCGCCGTCCGCGGATGCCAGCAGTTCCCGCATCCTCGGAACCATCTCATCTTCGAGCAGAGACGTTCCAACCGCAATGCCCGCCGCCTTCATCAGCGTGAAGCACATGCCACCGCCGATCAGCATGGCATCCACCCGAGGAAGCAGGGCCGTCAAAACGGCGATCTTGTCAGAGACTTTTGCTCCGCCGAGAAGAACGACGAACGGCCGGGGCGGCTCCTCGAGGAGTGTTCCGATCGCCTCGAGCTCTTTCTGCAGCAGGAGTCCGGCGAACGACGGCAGGTGCTCCCCCACTCCCACAGTCGACGCGTGGGCCCGATGGGCCGTCCCGAATGCGTCGAGGACAAAAGCGTCAGCCAATCCGCTGAGTTTGGCGGCCAGTTCCCCGTCGTTTGCGGTTTCGCCGGCCTGAAAGCGAGTGTTCTCCAGCACGAGAATCGAGCCCGGCGCCATTTCCGCAATGGCAGTCTTGGCTGCACGACCAACCAGCGACGCCACAAAGCCGACGGGTACCTGCGTCATGTCCGCCAGGCGGTCTGCGACGGGTTCTAGTGAGTATTTCTTTGACTTCTTGTCGGGCCGACCAAAATGGCTCATGACAACGACCTTCGCGCCCCGCTCCGCAAGGGCCTCGAGAGTTGGCACAGCCGACCGAATCCGGAAATCGTCTGAGATGGCGCCGTCATACATCGGCACGTTGAGATCGGATCGAACCAACACTGTTTTGGCGTCAGGCGGCAGATCATCGAGATTCGCGAATTTCAACATGTCAGGAAACGATAATGCGGGCGCAGGTTCGCCTATCCGAACGGGTAGCGTTAGCGTTTCGCACGGACAATGAGGGAAAGGACCCGCATGCGCGTAGGCATCATGGGATGCGGCAGGATCGGTCGAAATGTGTTTCGACTGCTGGCCGACCATCCAACGCTCGAAGTAAGCGCCGTCGTCGACACCGCTGACCCGAAGGGTCTTGCGTACCTCCTCAAGTACGACTCCATCTACGGTCGATTTCCCGGAGAGCTCACATCCACAGATGGCGGAGTGCTACTGAATGGCCGCGAGATCCCGTTCACTCAGGATCGCGAACCGGGCGATGCCGATTGGGAAGCTCTGGGAGTCGACCTCGTTGTCCAGGCCCTACCCAAGTATCACACCGGTGATTGGATGGAAGCCCATCTCAAACGTGGGGCGAAGCGAGTGGTCATGGCATCGACACCCGAGACCCTTGGCGATGTACCCCTCCTCCTCTGGGGAGTCAACGACGACATCCTCAGTCAAGATTCGCGAGTGATCGCGCTCGGATCCAACACCTCGAATGCGCTGGCGCCCATCCTGTCAATTCTCGACAGGCGTTTTGGCATTGCGCAGGCAACGTTTACCAGCGTCCACGCCTTCACCAACAAGCAGCGCCTGGCCGACGTTCCGACCTCCGGATTTCGCACGTCTCGCGCAGCGGCTGAAAATATCATTCCGTCCGAAACGAACTCTCCTGCCATTCTGGAATTTGTCCTTCCCGAGCTTGCAGGCAAGATCCGGGGCATGGCGCTCAATGTCCCGGTTTCCGACGGATCGACAGTAGACCTCGTAGCGGTGCTGGAGACGCCCACCTCCGTCGAGGGGATCAACGAGGTCGTCCGGGAGGAGATTTCGAGCCGCTACCCGAAGATCATCGAGTACATCGAAGATCCGATCGTATCGAGTGACGTCACCGGGACCACGCACTCAGGCCAGTTCGATAGTCTCGCAACACTTGTCCTCGGCGAAACGATGGCCAAGTTGATCGTCTGGTTTGACAATGGCTGGGGCTACGCGAACCGGATCGTTGAGACACTCGAAGTGTTTGAGAAGTTCGAGGAGGGAAGCGCATGACAAACATAGCTATCAACGGTTTCGGCCGGATCGGCCGCGCAGTATTTCGGATCATCGCCGAGCGACCGGACTCCGGTCTCTCGGTTGTCGCGATCAACGACCTGTCAGACGACGACATCCTCGCCTACCTACTCAAGCGAGACTCCGTCATGGGTACGTTCGAGCACGATGTCACCGTTTCCGATGGACGAATGCAGGCGGCCGGCCACGATATTGCAATGTTGCGCGAGTCCGATCCCGCCGAGTTGCCATGGGACGAACTCGGCGTCGAAATTGTGATCGAGGCGACCGGTGTGTTCCGTAGTCGTGAGCAGCTCATGAAACACATCGAAGCCGGAGCGAAGCGTGTGTTGTTGACTGTCCCCGCCAAAGACGAGATCGATGCCACGATCGTGCTCGGCGTCAATGACGATGACCTGAAAGCGTCAGACCAGATCGTCTCCAACGCATCGTGCACAACCAACTGCCTGGCCCCGCTCGCCAAAGTTCTCGATGACGAATTTGGCATCGTGAAGGGGGTCATGACGACTGTCCACGCCTATACCAATGATCAGCGCCTCGCCGATGTGCCTCACGCCGACCTCCGTCGATCGCGAGCAGCAACCGAAAACATCATCCCAACCACAACCGGCGCTGCCAAAGCAGTCGGAAAAGTGCTGCCGTCGCTCGAAGGGAAGCTCGACGGAATGGCAATGCGTGTTCCCGTCCCGGATGGTTCCATCGTCGATTTGGTCGTCGAGCTCAAGAAGTCCGTCACCGAGGAACAGGTGAAGGCGGCTTTGATGAAGGCAAGCGAGGAAGGTCTGGAGGGAATTCTGGAGTACTCAAATGAGCCGCTCGTATCCACCGATATCATCGGCAACCCGCATTCGAGTATCTTCGACGCGGCCGCCACTCAGGTCATGGATGGCAACCTGGTGAAAATCATCTCGTGGTATGACAACGAATGGGGATACTCGAACCGGGTGGTCGACCTTCTGGTGCGTATGGCCTCTCAGCTCACACCCGCTACCTAGCGGCCCTCCCAGATATCGCTGAGCGCCTGGCCGAGCAGCATTGGATCATGTTGAGGCCAGTCGAAATGGTCATCCTTCAACTCGGCTTCTACAAAGGAAACCGGCATATCCGCCGATGGGCGTAGGACCTGAAACGGAGGCGGCACGTCGATGTCGCGCTTGTTGACGAGAGCGAGAAAATCCGGCTTGAGGCCGGTAAACGACATCAGGGCGTGAATATGGTCGACCAGTGACATCGACATCGTTTCTCCGTCCTGGGTAATCAGGTTTGCTACATAGACCAGCTG